>NZ_JBBGZG010000011.1:0-225034 GCF_037479315.1 Comamonas sp. MYb69 | reverse complement strand
ATGTCATTGTGTTTACGGACAAGCAGGCTGTCGCCTGCAGTGAATTGGCCGTTTACACAAAATTCTGCACACCCTCGCTTGCGGCGGGCGGCGAGGAAGTTGCCGCGCTCGATGTAGCTCGATGCCAGGTTGGCAGCGTTGTATGCGCCCAGAACGGCGTGCAGGCGGTCAGCAGGGATGGTGGCCGTATTGGCCTGGGGGGACGTTGGCGCAGCAGTGTGCGCACGGAGGGTAGCGGTCATGGTCTTGGTTCCTTCGGGATTCAAGAAAACCACTTGATGCGTTCTTACGCGCAACAGGTGGAGCATGGTGGTTAAGAACACGTCCGAAGCCGTGCGGGCGTCCTTACGGATAGCCCCCACCATGCCCCGTAACCATTGGACGTGCTGAATACTCAGCCCCGTCAAAATTCTGGGCATGACAAAACCCCGCTTATCGTTGGGGGTTGCAAACGCTTCGGAAGAGGTGTTCTTACGCACCGGGCCTTTCGGCTTGCCACCAGTATAGCGACTGTGTGAGATTACGCAAGACATTCTGCGCCTCACTTTCCAGCCTGGGCATCTCGCCAGGCAAGCAGCTTGTCAGCGGGAATAACCGTGCAGCGGGCAGATAGTCGGATGGGCTGGGGAAAGTCTGGGCGGCTCTTGATCCAGCGCCAGAGGGTTGCAGTACCAATGCCCAGCAGCTCGGCGGCTTGCTTTGGGCGGTAAGACTGAATTGATGCCATGTATCACTCCATTTGAACCCGCGTTGCATCATGTGCTGCGGTATGGAGTGATTGAAACAATATTCAGCTATAAAATATATAGCACCATGCCAGCAAAGTTAGAACCTCGCAAGCACAATCCGAAGTTTGCCAGCTAAGTTCTAACTCTGCTTGCTCAGTTCAGAATCCCATTCTCGACACCAGCGCTGAATAACCTCGGAACTTTCAAGCTGTTCATACTTGCTGAGCATATCTTTCGCAAAGGCCGACTTACTCTTATACCTGGACGGCTCACCTCTCCATATATCCCAGCATTCACGAACCTGCTGCTTTGCCAATTGCTTGGGGTCTTTGGCAAGCTTGCCAGATGCGCCTGCTTGAGCATCTCTCCGTCTGATTTCTTTAGCAATTCTCTCAGCAACCCCAGTTACTGCATCAGCTATCTTCCTCAAATCACCTTCAATTTGATTTAACTCTTCCCCGGTCATATCCTTTAGCGCATCAACTCCATCTTCTAGCTGTTTAAGCTTTTCGATATATGAATTTGCGCCAGCACGGAAAAACCGCCTTACCCTGCTAGAGTGCCTTGCAATTTCATTTGGATTTGCAGGTATCTTACGTCCCTCAATCAGTGCCTCTTGATTAACTGCGATCACCAGAGACAAATCTCCAAGAGCCTCTTTAACTTCTTCATGCCTAATAATTAAACTGACTAATTCAGCAGGCAAGAATCGACTATCCTTGGCCAAACAGGCATTTTCCAATGAAGTTGGAGCAATCGAACCCGCCTTTAGACCAAATCTCTCGCAGATCGCAAGGAAGTTATCAACCGCATCATCTATAGCCTGTCTAAATTTATTAGCTCTAACAAAAAACCTCTTCTTAGGCTTTTGCAAGACAGGTATCAGCTCTACCGAGGACTCTCTTTTCTGATTAGGAGCAGCTTTAGCAAATTTACGCTGCCTAGCTTTCAGCTTATGAGCACGAATATTCTCAGTCTTATCAACAAGCCATTTGTCAATATACTGCCTATATTGTTTCTCCGGAGAATCAGCCTCAAAGTTTGATTCGTAATATGGCTCAGCACTCATAAAATTCCCCAAAACCAAAATGCTCTATGCTCGGAACGGTATCACAGCAGCCCCGGCCTTAAGCTTGTCAAGGTAGTCGGCCCATGTTTGCAACATCTCTCTGCGTTCGTCTAAATACTCGGCGCGGTCATAAGCCCCGCCGTGAGTAACCTGACCCTTGTGGGCGAGCTGGTACTCGATCACATCCTTGGGGTAGCGCAGTTGCTCCCGAATGATGGTTCGCCCAGTCGCGCGGAAGCCGTGCCAGGTCTGAATATTCTTGTAGCCCATCGCGTTGAGAGCAGCACTCACAGCGGCCTCTGACATAGGCGCTTTGGGGTCACGCAGGCCAGGAAAAACGTACTCCCTCCCACCAGTCAGCGGCTGCAGCTCTCGCAGCACTTCCACAACCTGGCGGGGAAGCGGAACCAGGTGCTCAGCACCATTGAGCTTCTGAGCTTTGGTGCGCTTCATGTCAGCGCTCGGAATGGCCCACATGCCATCATCAAGATCGAGATCCGCCCAGCGCATTGTGCGAATGTTGCCGGGCCGCTGAAATAGCACAGGGACGATGGCCAGCGCCGCCCGTACCACAGGCCCTCCCTTGTAGCCCGCGCATGCCCTTAGCAGCTTGCCAAGTTCAGTGGGATTGGTGATGGCGGGGTAATTCTGCTTGGTGTGCGTCTTGAGCGCCTTTTTAATGTCCTGGGTTATGTCACGCTGCGCGTAGCCCTCCGCGACCGCGTGCTGCCACACGCCCCGGCTGGTTAACAGCACCCTATGGGCCACGTCCAACGCTCCGCGATCCTCTACCCGGCGTATCACTCTCAACAGCTCAGGCGGTTCAATCTGGCAGATCGGCCTGGCTCCGATGTAAGGGTAAACATCTTTCTCTAGGTTGCGGTGCTCACGCTCGTAGTGTGCGTCGCTCCAGCCGCCCTTTTTGGTGCTCAGCCAGAGATCGCCGATGGCTTTGACGGTATTTGACATCACAGTCACCGCTTGGGCCTCCTTGGCCTTTTTCGCCTCAGCTGGGTCTACGCCATCAGCCAGCAGCTCGCGGGCCTCCTGGCGGCGCTGGCGGGCCTTAGCAAGCGAAACATCGGGATAGATACCCAGGGCCAGCGTCTTGCGCTTGTCGGCAAAGCGATAGTCCATCCGCCAGTACTTGCCGGCCGCCTTGACCAGCAAATACATTCCCCCGCCATCGGCGTACTTGTCCCCGTTGACCTTGCCCGAGTGCTTCACCTGGCGTACGAAGGTATCCGGTAGAGGCATAGCAATCTCCCATCTGTAACAGTGCCTGTCGGTATCTGGATGGACACTGCCTCCACATACCGACACAATCACCGACATTTTGGCGGTATGTAGCGGGGTTACGCAATAGCTCCTGAGACAACAAAAAACCCGCAATGCTAGGAAACATGCGGGTTTTAAGAGGATTTGAGACTACCTGGGATAGTCGGATGGTGCCGGTTATCGGAATCGAACTGATGACCTACCGCTTACAAGGCGGTTGCTCTACCAACTGAGCTAAACCGGCAACACACGGCATTCTATACGGGATTGCCCGTAACAAAGCCGAATGAGGCCTATTTGACCAGTTTGAGTGACGGCTTGCCGCCCTTGCCTGCGCGGCCGGGCGACTTGCCATCGGGAGCCGGAGGCTCGTCGCTGGAGGTCACGACCTGCATCACCGGAGACGCAGCGTTGGCCTCGCCAGCCGGTTCGCCCGCATCGCCAGCGCCTTCGAGCGCAGCCATCGCGATGTCGGCATCGTCATCAAGCAGGTCCTCAGGCGGCGGAAAGCCCATGCCCTGGCCGGTTTCACGCGCAAAAATGGCAACCACGCGGCTGACGGGCACCATGATGTCGCGCGGCACGCCGCCAAAACGGGCGGTGAACTCGATGTAGTCATTGCCCAGTTTGAGCGCACTCGTTGCGTCATAGCTGATGTTCAGCACAATTTCGCCGTCTTTGACAAACTCGCGCGGCACCAGCACCGTCTTGTCGACGCGAACGCTCAGGTACGGGGTCAGGCCATTGTCATTGCACCACTCCACCCAGGCGCGGATCAGGTACGGCTGGGTGGATGTTGTCTGGATTTCACTCATAGGACACTTTCTGCGCTCTCCAGCGCCACGGAGCACGGCCCCGCAGCGCTGCCCGCCCAGTGGCGGGCCAGGCGGCTTTTACTTGCGCATGACCTTTTCGGACGGCGTCAGCGCCTCGATGTAGGCGGGACGCGAGAAGATGCGCTCGGCATACTTGAGCAGCGGCGCTGCGTTCTTGGACAGCTCGATACCGTAGTAATCCAGGCGCCACAGCAACGGCGCAATGGCCACGTCCAGCATCGAGAAGTTCTCACCCAGGATGAACTTGTTCTTCAGGAACACCGGAGCCATCTGGGTCAGGCGGTCACGGATCTGTGCGCGGGCCTTTTCCAGTGCCTTCTCGTTGCCCTTGACGGCACGCTCTTCCAAGGTGTGCACGTGCGTGAACAGCTCTTTTTCGAAGTTCAGCAGGAACAGGCGCACACGGGCACGCTCGACGGGGTCGCCGGGCATCAGCTGTGGGTGGGGAAAGCGCTCGTCGATGTACTCGTTGATGATGTTCGACTCGTACAGGATCAGGTCGCGCTCGACCAGGATAGGCACCTGGCCATAGGGGTTCATCACGCTGATGTCTTCGGGCTTGTTGAACAGGTCCACATCACGGATCTCGAAATCCATCCCCTTTTCAAACAGCACAAAGCGGCAGCGGTGGGAGAAAGGGCAGGTCGTTCCCGAATAAAGCACCATCATGGTGAGAGGCTCCTCAAAATCAAAAAAGAGTGGACTGCAGTCAATGCCGCCCACTCTACACAAATCGGCTACCCCAATTCAAGCCCTGCTCACAGGGACTGAACCGGCTGCACGCAAATACGTTTACTTCACGTCTTTCCAGAACGCCGCATTCAGGCGCCAGGTGATGAAGATGAGTCCCAGCAAAAATATCAGCACCCCGACGCCGACGCGCATGCGGGTGTTCTGGCTGGGATCACCCATCCATTGTAGATAGTTCACCAAATCACCCACACTCTTATCGAATTCGGTGGAAGTCAGCTTGCCCGGGGTGACCTGTTGCCAGCCAGTGAACACCTGGGTTTTGTGTCCATGCTCCTCTACTTCTTGGTAGACCGGCACGCGCACGCCTTGCAGTTCCCATAGCACATGGGGCATGCCCACCGAGGGGAAGGCCATGTTGTTCCAGCCGGTGGCCTTGGTGTCGTCCTTGTAGAAGCCGCGCAGGAAGGTGTAGAGGTAGTCGGCACCGGTGCCCTGGTGGCTCGCGCGTGAGCGCGCTACCAAGGTGAGATCTGGCGGGTTGGCGCCAAACCATTCCTTGGCCTGCTTCGGATCGATGGCCGCCTTCATCGTCTCACCCACCTTGTCGGTGGTGAACAGCAGGTTGTCCTTGATCTGCTGCTCGGTGAGGCCGATATCCTGCAAGCGGTTGTAACGCATGAAGGCCGCCGAGTGGCAGCTGAGGCAGTAGTTCACAAACAGCTTGGCGCCGTTTTGCAAGGAAGTGGTGTTGGTGGTGTCGGGCTTGAACTTGTCCCAGGCCACGCCGCCTTCGGCCGCCTGCACAGCACCGGCCCCTAAAAGCACGCCCAGACCCAGGCATGCGGAGAGAATGATTTTTTTCATCGTGGGATGCTTTCTGGTTCAGTGCGCATGGAAGGTGACACGCTCAGGCACCGGCTTGGGTGTGCCTTTGCGGCTCCACCACGGCATCAGCAGAAAAAAGCCAAAGTAGAACAAGGTACCTACCTGGGAGACCTTTTCGCCAATCGGCGATGGCGGCTGCACCCCCAGATAGGCGAGCACCACGAAGTTCACGACAAACACCGCATACACATACTTGTGCCAGTGCGGGCGGTAGCGGATGGAGCGCACCGGGCTGTGGTCCAGCCAGGGCAGGAAGAACAGGATGATCACGGCCAAGCCCATCACCACCACCCCCCAGAACTTGGCGTCGATTCCGCCCAGCGCTGCAATGCCGGTGAAGGCAAAGGCACCAAACAGCGCCAGCACCACCAGCGCCACCAGCACCAGCAAGCCCTTGAGGATGGCGGCCATGCGGGTCTTGATGCAGACATAGGCCACGGCTGCGACCAGGATCACCGACAAGGCGACCATCATCTCGCTGGTGATGGCACGCAGCATCGAATAGAACGGCGTGAAATACCACACGGGCGCAATATGGTTGGGCGTCTTGAGCGGGTCGGCCGGGATGAAGTTGTTGTATTCGAGGAAGTAGCCACCCATCTCCGGCGCAAAGAACACAATGGCCGAGAAGATGAACAGGAACACCGCCACACCAAACAGGTCATGCACGGTGTAGTACGGGTGGAAAGGCACGCCGTCGAGCGGCCGGCCCTGCGCATCCTTGGGCGCATTCGGGCCCTTGATCTCGATGCCATCGGGGTTGTTGGAGCCCACATCATGCAAGGCTAGCAAGTGCGCAGCAACCAGGCCCAGCAGCACCAGCGGCACGGCAATCACATGGAAGCTGAAGAAACGGTTCAGGGTTGCATCGCCCACCACATAGTCGCCCCGGATCAGCAGCGCCAGGTCCGGGCCGATAAAGGGAATGGCCGAGAACAGGTTGACGATCACCTGCGCGCCCCAGTACGACATCTGGCCCCAGGGCAGCAGGTAGCCCATGAAGGCCTCGGCCATCAGGCACAGGAAGATCGCGCAGCCAAAGACCCAGACCAGCTCACGCGGCTTGCGGTAGCTGCCATACAGGAGGCCGCGGAACATATGCAGGTAGACCACGACAAAGAAGGCCGAGGCGCCGGTGGAATGCATGGTCCGGATCAGCCAGCCCCAGGGCACATCGCGCATGATGTACTCGACCGAGGCGAAGGCCTTTTCGGCATCGGGCTTGTAGTGCATCACCAAGAAGATGCCCGTGACGATCTGGATCACCAGCACCAAAAGCGCCAGCGAGCCAAAGATGTACCAGAAGTTGAAGTTCTTTGGCGCGTAGTACTCCGACATATGGACCCGGTAGGCCTCAAATGCCGTGGGAAAGCGGTTCTCCAGCCAGTTGCCGGCCTTGGCGCCCAAGGTGGCGTTCGGCGATATCTCCTTGAATTCGTGTGCCATGGCGCTTCCTTATGCTTTTTTATCTTCGCCAATCAGCAGCTTGGTATCGCTCAGATACTGGTGCGCTGGCACTTCGAGGTTGTCGGGCGCGGGCTTGTTCTTGAACACGCGCCCGGCCAGGTCAAAGGTCGAGCCGTGGCAGGGGCAGAGAAAGCCGCCCTTCCAGTCATCGGGCAGCGAAGGCTGGGGGCCGGGCTGGAGCTTGTCGGTGGGCGAGCAGCCCAGGTGGGTGCAGATGCCGATCACCACCAGCACCTCGGGCTTGATGGAGCGGGTTTCGTTCTTGGCGTAGTCCGGAGTCGGGTAGGCCGTGCGCTCCGATTTGGGATCGGCCAACTGGCCATCGAGCTGGGGCAGCTCGGCAATCTGCTCGGGCGTGCGGCGCAGGATCCAGATCGGCTTGCCGCGCCATTCGGCGGTGATTTTCTCGCCGGGCTTGAGCTCCGAGATATCCACTTCAACGGCAGCGCCGGCGGCCTTGGCCTTTTCTGACGGCTGGAAGGAGCTGACAAAGGGGACCGCAGTGGCGACTCCTCCGACAGCACCTGCGCATCCCGACGCTATCAGCCACGTCCTTTTACTGGAGTCGATGGAAGAATCACTCATGGGGCTCCTTGGTCAACGCTTATATCTCGGTTTTTGCGGATTGTATGAAGTGTCTTGCCCATCATGCAATGCGCCGAAACCCTTGAAGCTGAGCGATACTAGGCGTCATGTTTATTTGACAGGAGCAGCGCATGAGCTTCATGAAGGAATTCCGCGAGTTCGCGGTCAAGGGCAATGTGATGGATCTGGCCGTTGGTGTGATCATCGGCGCCGCTTTTGGCAAGATCGTCGATTCGGTCGTCAATGACCTGATCATGCCCATCGTCGGTTTGGTCTTTGGCAAGCTGGACTTCTCCAATCTCTTCGTGGTGCTGGGAACCATTCCCGATGGCGTGCCGCGCACACTCGACGCGCTGAAAAAAGCGGGCATCCCGGTGTTTGCTTATGGCAACTTCATCACCGTCGCGGTGAACTTCGCGATTCTGGCTTTCATTATTTTCATGATGGTCAAACAGATCAACCGCCTCAAGCGCGACACGCCCCCTCCAGCGCCCGCTGCCACCCCGGAAGACGTGGTGCTGCTGCGTGAAATCCGCGACAGCCTGCAGCAAAAGCGTTGATTTTTTGCAACAAAGAAGCAGAAATTCTGCTTCTTTTGCACCGCTACCCGGCAGCCTCTCGAGGCTGCTTTTTTATGCCTGCGCCTGTCCCGCTGCCAAACGGCGCGCCATCTGCACCGCCGCGATCAGGCTGGCCGCATCGGCCAGGCCCTGGCCGGCAATATCAAAGGCGGTGCCGTGGTCCGGGCTGGTGCGCACCAGCGGCAGGCCAAGGGTCACGTTGACGCCCTCGTCCAGCCCCAGGTACTTCACGGGGATCAGGCCCTGGTCGTGGTACATGGCGACCACCACATCAAAGGCGCCCGGGTGCCCGGCGCTGTGGCGGGCCCGCATGAACACGGTATCGGGCGGCTCCGGCCCGATCACCTGCATGCCCAGCGCCTGGGCAGCGGCCACCGCAGGCGCGATGTGCTCGAGCTCCTCGCGGCCCATCAGCCCTGCCTCCCCGGCATGGGGGTTGAGCCCTGCCACCGCAATCCGGGGTGGCCGCCCCAGAGCACGCAGCAAGGCCTCGTGCGTGATGCGGATGGTCTCCAGCACCTGCGCCTGGGTCACCGCCTCAATGGCATCGCGCAGCGATACATGGATGCTCACCAGCACGGTGCGCAACGCCTCATTGGCCAGCATCATGCGCACGGGCATCTGTGCCAGTGGCAGCCCGGCATGCTCGGCCGCTTCGGCCTGCAGCAATTCGGTATGGCCGGGGAAGGCCAGCCCTGCCAGGTGCAGCGCCTCCTTGTTCAGTGGCGCCGTCACCAGCCCGGCAATCCGGCCTCGCAAGGCCTGGCGCGCAGCCCAGCGCACGCATTCGGCAGCAGCACGCCCGGCCTCGGCCTGCACCTGGCCAAAGGGCAATGGCCCGGGCAAGCCCGGCAGCGATAGCACCGGGATGCAGCGCGGCGGCACCTGCAAAGCCTCTTGCGGTTCAACAATCTCGGCCACCGGCAGCGCGCAGCGGCCTGGGCCCTGCAACAGCTGCGCTGCGCGGCGCAGGGTCTGCAGCTCGCCCACGACAAAGCAGCCCTGCATTTGCTCAGGCGCATCGCGAAAGGCCTTGGCCACGATTTCCGGGCCAATGCCGGCAGGGTCGCCCTGGGTGATGGCGAGCAAGGGAGCGGAGTGCACAGGCAGGTCCTCTGGAGAAAGCCTCAGGCGGGGTTGTCGATATCGATAAAGCGGTGCGCCACACCCAGTTGCTGGGCCACGGCGGCCGCAGCGGCGGGTGCGCCATAGCGCTCGGTGGCATGGTGGCCGGCTGCAAAAAAGCTCACGCCGGTCTCGCGCGCCAGGTGGGCCTGGGGTTCGGATATTTCACCGGTCAAAAAGCCATCAGCGCCGGCCGCCATCGCGGCCTCGAAGAAACCTTGTGCGCCCCCGGTGCACCAGGCCATGCGGCGGATGGGGCGCGGCGTCTCGCCCGTCACCAGGGTGACGGAGCGCCCCAGGGTCTGTTGGATATGCGCAGCAACCTGCGCCGGCGCCACCGCATCGAAGCTGCCGATAAAGCCCAGCTCCTGATCGCCAAAGCGGGCATCGGCCTGCCAGCCCAGCAGCGCGCCCAGTTGGGCGTTGTTGCCCAGCTCCGGGTGTGCATCCAGCGGCAGGTGGTAGGCGAACAAATTGATGTCGTGCTTGATCAGCAGCTCGATGCGCTGCTTCATCCAGCCGGTGATGCGGCCGTCGTAGCCGCGCCAGAACAGCCCGTGGTGCACAAAGATGGCATCGGCCTGCTCGGCAATGGCCGCCTCGATCAGTGCCCGCGATGCCGTCACCCCGCTGACCAGCTTGCGGATCTCGGCCTTGCCCTCCACCTGCAAACCGTTGGGGCCATAGTCTTTGAAGCGGGCGGGCTGCAGCAGCGCATCAAAGGCCTGCAGCATGTCTTGGCGGGTCGTAGTCATGCCCGATTGTCTCAGACCTGTGCGGCGCGCCAGGCCAGAAACAGAAAACCCGCTGATGCCAGGCATGCAGCGGGTTGCGGGGCCATCAGTCTGATGCCGATTTACTTCTTGGCAACCCAGCCCTTGACGGCGAGCGGCCAAAAGCCCATCGCGACGCCCAGCACGCCCATGGCGGCCACATAGTGCGCAGGCGCCATCACATCGGCCTGTTGCCAGACGGACACCAGCATCGGCGTCAAACCACCGAACACCGCATAGGCCATGTTGTAGGAGAAGGACAGGCCCGTGAAGCGCACTTCAGGCGGGAAGGCGCGCACACCGACGACGGGCAGCAGCGAGATCGCACCCACAAAGAAGCCCACCAGCGCATAGGTCCAGACCAGCGAGATCTCGGTGCCTGGCAGGTTCAGGTAGAACAGATAGGCAGTGACAGCCATGCCGCCCCAGCCCAGCACCATGGCGGCACGCGTGCCCCATTGGTCGGACAGCCAGCCCCAGAACACGCAGCCGATGGTCAAGGTCACGGTCGCCACCGCATTGGCCTTGAGGGCCACCGCAGGCGCGATATGGAACACCTTTTGCAGGTAGGACGGCGTGAACAGAATCACCACCACCACGGCGGTGGACAGGATCCAGGTCATCAGTGCCACGACCACGCTGGCTTCGCGGTGGTCGCGCAGGATGGTCTTGAGCGGCAGTTCGCGGTCGACCTGCTTGCGGGCCTGCATCTCCTGGAAGATGGGGGTCTCATGCAGGAACTTGCGCAGGTACACCGACACCAGGCCAAACACGCCGCCCAGAATGAAGGGAATGCGCCAGGCCCAGTCGTGGATCTCGGCCGCGCTGTAGACGCTGTTGAGCCAGACGCCAATGATCGAGCCCAGGAAAATACCGCCGGTGATGCCCGAGGTCAGCGAGCCAATCGCAAAGCCGTAGCGCTTGGCAGGTGCGTGTTCCGCGACAAACACCCAGGCGCCGGGCATTTCGCCGCCAATCGCTGCGCCCTGCAGCACGCGCATGGCCAGCAGCAGGATGGGCGCGGCCAGACCGATGGTCTCATAGGTGGGCAGCAGGCCGATCACCAAGGTGGGCACCGCCATCAGGAACACCGACAGGGTGAACATCTGCTTGCGGCCCAGGATGTCGCCAAAGTGGGCAATCAGGATGCCGCCAATGGGGCGTGCCAGGTAGCCGGCCGCAAAGATGCCCAGCGTCTGCAGCTGGCGCATCCAGTCGGGCATCGACGCCGGGAAGAACAGCGAGCCCAGTACGTTGGCAAAAAATACAAACACCACAAAGTCATAAAACTCCAGGGTGCCGCCCAAGGCCGACAGGCCCAGGGTCTTGTAATCGTTCCGGTTCAAAGGCCGGTTGGCAGGCGAGGCGGCTTGGGCCCCACCTTGGTCAGCAGTCAGCGAAGTCATGTGTCCTCTACATTCCAGAGCAGGACAGCGCAAAGCGCAGCGCGTTATGGGCGCATATCAAGGGGTTCGGCGAGACCCGGGATGGCGGGAGTCAGGGCCAGCGAGAGGAGAGATGGACCCGTTCGCAGGGAACCACGATGAGCAAAAGAGCGCAGTCAAAAGGTTGGGGAACTATTCTAGGTACTTACCCTTTGGGCTCTGCCGGTGTCACGAAAAGTATCGCCCGCCACTGGGGCATGCCACCACAGCCGGCGGCGATGTTCAGCCTGATATTGTTCCGCAAGCAACTTATTTTGGAGGACTTCGCAGAAAATCGAACAGATTGGTACCGTTTCGAGAACGATGTCACCCCCATGACATCGCAAAAGACGATGGAATACATCGCAGATGACAGCGCTATGCGCCAGAATGCGCAGGGCCCTCTGGCCCGAATCGAGCGTGAACCCATGCATGGTCTGCACAGCAGCTAGCGCCTTGGCAGAGCCTTGCCACCAAGCCCGGTGCCATAATCAATGGCAATGTTCTGCGCCGCTCAGGGCTGTTAGCCAGACGCGGCCACCCCACACCCAACCCCAGGTTTTATGAAACGCCTCTGGCTTCTTTTCGCACAATCGGTCACCGTCTTGCTGGCCCTGTACTTTATCGTCGCCACCTTGCAGCCGGGCTGGCTGCAGCGCAACAATGCCGTACGCAGCAATGCCGGTATTGCCTTGATCGAGGCGCCGCAAAGTGAGGCCAACCGCGCCAGTGTGGCCACCAGCAGCTTCAGCCCTGCGGCCAAAAAGGCCTCGCCTGCCGTGGTCAGCATCAATACCAGCACCGCAGTGCGCCACCCGCGCGCCAATGATCCCTGGTTCCAGTTCTTCTTTGGCGACCAGGGCGTGCAGAACCAGGCGGGCCTGGGCAGCGGCGTGATCGTCAGCCCCGACGGCTATGTGCTCACCAACAACCATGTGGTGGAAGCGGCCGATGACATCGAGGTGACCCTGACCGATGGCCGCAAAGCCAAGGGCACGGTCATTGGCACCGATCCGGAAACCGACCTGGCCATCCTCAAGATCAGCCTGGACAAGCTACCCGTCATCGTGCTGGGCAACTCCGACTCGGCCGAGGTGGGCGACCAGGTGCTGGCCATTGGCAACCCCTTTGGCGTGGGCCAGACGGTCACCAGCGGCATCATCAGCGCGCTGGGCCGCAGCGAGCTGGGCATCAACACCTTCGAGAACTTCATCCAGACCGACGCGGCCATCAACCCCGGCAACTCGGGCGGCGCACTGGTCGATGTCAACGGCAACCTGGTGGGCATCAACACGGCCATCTATTCGCGCTCGGGCGGCAGCATGGGCATTGGCTTTGCGATCCCCGTGGCCCTGGCCAAGAATGTGCTCGACAGCATTGTGCGCGACGGCAAGGTGACGCGTGGCTGGATCGGCGTCGAGCCCAATGACCTGACGCCTGAGCTGGCCGAGACCTTTGGCGTCAAGGCCGACAGTGGTGTGATCATCACCGGCGTGCTGCAAAGCGGGCCAGCTGCCAATGCCGGCATCCGCCCGGGCGATGTGATCACCCAGATCGGCGACATGCAGGTGCACCATGTGCAAAGCCTGCTGACTGCCGTGGCGGCTCTCGTGCCCGGCACCACGTCCGAAGTGCAGCTGCGCCGGGGCGACCAGAGCCTGACCCTGCCGATCACTCCCGGCACCCGCCCGGTCAACAACCGCGCGATGCCCCAAGGCCGGCGTTAAGCCCTGGCGGCGAGCGGCGTTGGCAGCGCCCTCGCCTTTGCGCGTGGATCAAAGGGATGTGGACCGGTGCCGTCGAACCCGATCCCCGCAACGACACAGCACAAGACCCACCCCAGGTGCTGGCCCTGCCCCACCAACAGCAAAGCCCCGGCTGATCTCAGGTCAGCACGGGGCTTTGGCGTATCTGGTGGGCAGGTAGCCGGTCAGGCTGCGGCGTCCGTGTCCGCTTCTTCTTCCTTCTTGGGCTGGTTGCGCGAGAACCAGGTAGCGCCCAGGATACCGACCTCATACAGAATGCACATGGGCACGGCCAGCGAAATCTGCGACAGCACATCGGGAGGGGTCACCACCGCGGCGATGACAAAGGACAGCACAATGAAGTAACCCCGGAACGACTTGAGCTTGGCGATCTCGACGATGCCCAGCCGCACCAGCAGGATCACCACAATGGGCACCTGGAAGGCCAGGCCAAAGGCCAGGTAGAGCGACAAAATGGCTTCGACATAGGAGGCAATATCGGGCGTGGCCGCCACGCTTGATGGCGTGAAATGCTGGATAAAGCCAAACATGCGATCGAGCACAAACAGCTGCACAAAGGCAATGCCGGCATAGGCCAGCAAGCTGCCAAAGAAGATCAACGGCAGCGCAAACTTGCGCTCATGCATGTAGAGGCCCGGGGCCACAAAGGCCCAGAGCTGGTACATGATCCAGGGCAAGGCCAGCAAAATGGCCGCCATGCCCAGCACCTTGAGGGGCACGATGAAAGGCGAGAACACGCCCACGGCAATCAGCTTGGCATCGGGCGGCATGTGCATCTTGATCGGATGCGCGATGAAGTTCATCAGCCCATCGGGGCCAGGCCAGAAGGCCAACAAAGCCAGGGCCACGAGCACGCCACCAATGCTGTAGAGCAGCCTATCGCGCAGTTCCATCAGGTGCTGCACAAAGGGCTGCTCGGTGCCGGCCAGCTCGTCTTCTTTAGAAGGGGTTTCGGACATGGGGATATCTGTTGCGGATCAAGGCCTCACGGGAGCGCAGCGCGTTAGCGCAGGCTGCAGCGCCCCGGGCCGATGGAAATACCAGTGAGAAAACATGCCAACGCGCGGCTCTGGGAGCGGGCTGCGTTGCGGGCGCCATCACAGGCCAGACGATGGCTTCTTGGGCCGAAAACGTGCCACGCGCGCTGCACCCGATTGCACATGGGTGCGCACACCCGCCTGGTGCTTGTACCACTGGGGTGTGGCGCCGCGCTTTACGCGCCAGTTCTTGCGAGGGTGGTGGTAGACCGGAGCCACCGTCGATGCCGAGCCGCCGTCATAGCTCTCGGCATAGGGATCGGCGGTGTAGAAGCTGTCGTCGCTGCCCGATGAAGCCGTGCCATTGGCCTGGTCGTTGAGGTTTTTCTCGAAGTCTGCGGAGTTGGTGCGGATGGTGCTTTCCACATCACGCGCGGCCGACTCGACGTTCTCCTTCATCTTGCGCAGCTCGTCGAGCTCCATCGATCGGTTGACCTCGGACTTGACGTCGTTGACATAGCGCTGCGCCTTGCCCAGCAATGTGCCTACCGTGCGCGCAACGCGCGGCAGTTTTTCAGGGCCAATGACGATCAGTGCCACCGCACCGATCAAGGCCATCTTGGAGATACCGAGATCAAACATTCCAACCCCATCGAATGCACACAAGCGGTTGCTGCGGCTTGCCCGCAGCCCCTGTCATGCGCACATCAGCCCTTGTTCTTGGCTTCGACGTCGATGGTGGTGTTCTTGTCAGCCGCAGGCGACTGACCCACTTGCTGTGCCGTGGTCGTCGTGGATGCAGCGGGCGAGGCGGATTCGCCGCCGTCCTTGATGCCATCCTTGAAGCCCTTGACGGCACCACCCAGATCGGTGCCGATGTTCTTGAGCTTCTTGGTACCAAATACCAGCACCACGATGAGCAGAACAATCAGCCAATGCCAAACAGAAAAGGAACCCATGAAATTCTCCTAGCGAATATGCGCATTTTAGACGCCTTGGGCATCTACCGGTTTCGTAATACTGTCACGCGGCCAGGGCTTCAGCCCGTGGCCTGCGCAGGGCTCAGCCCTTTTTCCAGGGCCGGGGGCCGCCCAGCAGGTGGATGTGCAGATGGTGCACCTCCTGGCCGCCCTCTTCGCCGGTGTTGACCATCAGCCGGAAACCGCCTTGCGGATAGGGATGGCAGCCGTTATCCAGCGCCAGTTGCGGCGCCTTGGCCAGCATGCGGCCCAACAGCGGTGCCTGTTCGGCGCTGACCTGCGCCATCGAGGCGATATGCAGCTTGGGCACCATCAGCAGATGCACGGGCGCGGCTGGGTGGATGTCCTTGAACACCAGCATGTCCTCGTCTTCATAGACCTTGCTCGACGGGATCTGGCCGGCAATGATTTTGCAAAAAAGGCAATCAGGATCGTGCATAAACTTCTTATCTCTCAAAACAAGGGTGCCGCCGTTGCTGGCAACCCGCAGTAACCGGCACAAGCAGCAACTGTGCCAACAGGCAGTAGATTACACCTTGAAACCAGATCGCACACCAACATCCGCCCGGTGCTTGGTGAGCCAGTTCTCGCCGGAGACACGGCCCCGCTCGCACAGCTCGCGCACAAAAGGCGCATCCGAGCGGTTCTTGCTCGATGCGCCATAGCTCTTGAGCACAGCACCTCCATCGACATGGTGCATCAGCATGTACTTGTAGCGCTCCCGGTCTAGCTTGCCTTCATCGAGCAGGCGGCGCACAAAGCCCATGGCGCGCAGCTCGGCCAGCAAGCTGGCGTTGAAGGTGATCTCGTTGATGCGGTCCATGATCTCCTGGGCGTTGGTCGGCACCTCGTTGTATTCAATGGGGTTGAGCTGCACCAGCAGCACATCGCTGTTGCCCGTCTGGTAGATCAGCGGGTAGAGCAAGGGGTTGCCGGAGTAGCCGCCATCCCAGTAGTACTGGTCCTTGATCTCGACGGCCTTGTACATCATCGGCAGGCAAGCCGAGGCCATCACCGCGTCGGCCGTCAGCCGCTTGCCGCTGAAGACTTCCCCCTTGCCGGTGCGCACATTGGTGGCGCAGACAAATACCCGGGGCGCATTGCGGCCCTGCTCATGCTGGAGAAAGTCAAAGTCCACCACCTTTTCCAGCAGGCGGCGCAAGGGGTTGATGTCGAGCGGGTTGGTCTGGTAGGGCGAGAGCCACTGGCTCATCATGTCCCAGATGGCCTTGCCGGCCATCGGCACACCCGCCATCAGGCTGCCCATCGTGCCTACCCCTTCCCAAAACTGCTTGAGGCTCTCGCGGGCCGATTCACAGCCCGCGTCATGGGCTTTTCGCTTGTCGGTTTCGGTGGCTGCTGCCTTGCCGTAGCCATAGGCCATCACCACGGCGTTCATCGCCCCGGCGCTGGTGCCGCTCACACCTTCTATCCACAGGCTGCGGTCAGCCAGCAAGGCATCGAGCACGCCCCAGGTAAAGGCGCCATGCGAGCCGCCACCCTGCAAGGCCAGGCTGATGGGCGGCGTGTTCTCGTCCACCCCCTTGGAGCGGGGCACCCGCTTGGGCGCTTCGGCCTCAGCGGGGGCTGCTGGCTCCGGCGTCTCGGGTGCTGGTGTGTGGCTAGCCATTGATGGCCTGGTCTTTGTTCATCGCCACCATGCCGCGCACGATGCGATAGAGGAACCAGACGGAAATGAGGGTCCAGGCGATCCAGCCCGGAACGACGAAGAGGAACCACAGCGGCGCGGTGATGACATACAGCACGCCGGCCCAGACCACGCTGCGGATGCGCCAGGAAAAATGGCTTTGCTGCCAGGTACCCTGCGCATCGCTGCGCTTGACCAGGTCAATCACCAGCGCGATCAGCAGCAGCACGATGCTGGCCTGGGCGGTGGGCACCACCGCTGCCACGGCCACAATCAGGTGCAGCAGATAGCTGACCCAGCCCCAGGTCTTGAGGCTTTCCATCGCGGCCGAATCAACGGTCTTCACGTCAACGACGTCGTTCATGCGGAACTCCCTTCTTCAGCTTCACGGTCTTTCACCTTGCGCATCGCTTTTTCTTCGAGGCCACTCAAGCCCTCGCGGCGCGCCAGCTCGTTCACCACATCGGCGGGGCTCAGGCCATAGTGGGCCAGCGCCACCATCGTATGAAACCACAGATCGGCCACTTCGTACACCAGCTTGGAGGCTGGCGCGCCATGGTCCACATCCTTGGCCGCCATCACCACTTCGGTCGCCTCTTCCCCCACCTTCTTCAAAAAGGCATCCGGGCCCTTGTGCAGCAAGCGTGCCACATAGCTGGTCTCAGGATCGCCGCCATTGGCGGGTTTGCGCGACTCCAGCACCTCGGCCAGACGCAGCAAGGCATCGGTGGAGGACAGGGCAGCGGAAGCAGAGGTATCGGTCATAACGAAAATATAGCGAAGCAGCCACCCAGGGCTGCCAAAGAAGACAGTGCCGGGACAGGGATTATTTGTAGATCGATTCCGGGTCTTTCAAGACCGGATCGACCGCTTGCCACTGGCCATCCCGCAACACACTGTAAAAACAGCTATGGCGACCGGTGTGGCAGGCGATGCCCGGCTCATGCCCGGTCTGGGTCACGCTCAGCAGCACCACATCGTTGTCGCAGTCGATGCGGATCTCATGCACGGTCTGCACATGGCCGGACTCCTCGCCCTTGAACCACAGCTTGCCACGCGAGCGGCTGAAGTACACCGCCCGGCCCAGCTCGGCCGTATGGGCCAGCGCTTCGCGGTTCATCCAGGCAAACATCAGCACATCCTTGGAGTGCTGCTCCTGCGCAATGACGGGCACCAGGCCCTGCGCGTCCCATTTCACTTGATCGAGCCAGTTCATGCGGGGAATTGTCTCGCATTCAATGCAGTTGTGCGCAATGCAGGGAGAAAACAGCCGCAAAAGAAACCGGCCCGGTGCAAGCCATGCAGCCGGGCCGGAGAGGCTCACGCTCAGAACGCTCAGTCCTGGGGACGACGGCCCTGGCGCTGCGGCAGGGCCTTGCCCGCCAACAGCACCAGCAGCAGCGCCATCAAGGCCAGCGCCCAAGCGGCATTCACGGGCACCCGCTTGACATCGGTGGGCGGCGTGTTGGTAAACAGCGCAGACGACGTGGCCTCGTTGTTCGCTGCCACCGGGTCATACACATCGCTGCTGGCACGGGTTGTGATCGTGATCGCAGCGGTGGAGGCCGGCGTGAACTTGGTGGTACAGGTGATCGACTCGCCCACCGCCAGTGCCGCCACGGGCTGGGTCGGCGTGCAGACCGTGACCGCACCGGCAGGCGCGCCGCTGACGTCACAACGTGCATGGGTCGCCGTGGCCGGGCCTGCGTTGCGGCAGGTCGAGGTCAGCGTGAACTCCACCCCCACCTTGGCATCGAGGGTGGCGGGCATGCTCACCTGCATATCCGCGGCTTGCGTTGGCGTGCTCACCGAGCAGGCGGCGCTGCAGCTGCCTGCTGCACTGCTGCCCACGGTGTTGACCACATTCGGGCTGGTCACCGTGTCGTCCACGCGCACCGTGTATTCAAAGGCCACCGTACCCGGCGCTTGCGGGCTGCCGCCCGGCACCGTTGCTGGCTGCGTGCAGCTGCTGCCTGCGGCCACGCAACCCGCCGTCCAGCCTTCACCCGTGCCGACATAGCGGGTACCCGCAGGCACCGTCTCGGTCAGCACCGTCGAGCCAGGCGTGCCGCCTGTGTTGCTGACCAGCACCTGGTAGGTGAGCTTGTCGCCGGGCTTGATCACATAGCCCGCTGGCACGGGCGCGTCGTTCACCTTCACCAGCACATTGGTCACCGTCACCGCCGAAGGTGTATTGCCGTTGACGGCCTTGGCATCGCTGTTGTTGGCGGTGTCGCTTTCGTAGCTTTGCGTTGCTGCCGTCATGCTGGCACTGATCGCACCCTCTGCCGCAGCAAAGGTCGCCGTGCAGCTGAGACTTCCGCCCACCGCCAGGTTGGCGTTGGCATCGCAGATTGCGGCAATGCTTGTGCCACCATTGTTCACGGTCATCACGCAGCTGGCATTGAGGGCCTCCGCCGGTCCATTGTTGGTGCACTGGCCGGAGATAGTCACGCTTTGACCCACCACCACAGCGCCAGACGGGATCGTCGTGATCTGCGCCTGCATGTCCGCCACCGCATTGGCCGTCTCTGCCATGCAACCACCGGCCGCGCAAGCGGCTGGCACATCGCTGGTCACCGTATTGATGATCTTGCCGCTGCTGGTCGCTGGGGCAAGCACTTCCACCGTGAACGCAACAGTTTGCTCACCGGCCACACCTTCTGCGCTTTGTGCGGGCACCGTCACGCTTTGCTCGCAGGTGCTTCCTGCTGCTTCGCAGACCGGTGCTTGGCTCCAACCCTGGCTCTCGTTAGGGGCGATGCCGCCTACAAACTGGGTGCCTTCTGGCACGGTCTCGGTCAGCACGAGGGTGCTGGCAGTACCGCCCGCGTTGGTCACCCGCAGTTGGTAGGTCAGCGTGTCGCCGATCTTGGCTGCGTAGTTGGCGGGCACAGCCGCACCGTTGACTTGCGCCAGGGTCTTGGCGATGTTCAGCTCGGCGGGCGTGTTGACCTTGACGGTCCTCGTCGCCGTGTTGTTGCCCGGTGCGCCATCGTACAAGTCATTGCTGGAGGTCACGCTCACGGCATAGTCACCGGCTGCACTTGGCGTGATCTTGGTGGTGCAGGTGATGCTGTCGCCCGATGCCAGCGTTGCGGCGGGCGTCGTGGGCGCGCAGATGGTTTGTACACCAGCGGGAGCCGTCACCAGGCAAGCCGCGTTCAAGGCCGTTTGCGGGCCATTGTTCTTGCAGATGCTGGTGTAGATCAGCTCCACACCCGTGGTGCTGGTCGTGCCCGGTGTCACCGTCACGGTGGCCTGCATGTCTGCATGCTGCGTGCCGGTCGTCACCTGGCAGCTGCTGCAGCTGCCGACACTGCTGGTAGCCGTGTCAACGATGCTCGCCGTGCTGCCTGGGCCAGCCACGGTGACGGTGTAGGTAACGGTGCTCGTTTGGCCCGCGCCCACTGCCACCGTCTGGCTGCAGGTGCTGGACGCCGCAGCACAACCTGCACTCCAACTCTCACCCGTTCCGGTGTAAGTGGTACCTGCTGGCACGGTCTGGCCCACATCGGTGCTGCCTGCCGTGCCGCCGCTGTTCACCACGGTCACTGTGTAGGTCAGCACATCACCGGGCTTAGCCAGGTAGCCCGCTGGCACGGGGCTGCCGTTCACGGCGGTCAACACATTGGTGGTCACCAAGCTGGCTGCGGTATTACCCACCGTCGACTTGGTGTCGGTGTTGTTGGCCGTATTGCTGTCATAGCTTTGCGTTGCAGCTTGGATGCTTGCGCTGATAGCACCTTCAACAGCGGTGAAGCTTGCAGTACAGCTGATGCTGCCACCCATTACCAAGGTTGCATTTGCACCGCAGGTCACTGCAGTGTTGTTGCCGCCATTGCTCACTGTCATCTCGCAGCTGGCGTTGACCGCATTGGCTGGGCCATTGTTGGTGCACAAACCAGTGATGGTGACGCTTTGACCCACGACCACCGCACTTGGCAAGCTGCTGGTGATCTGCGCTTGCATATCGGCAACTGCGTTAGCAGTTTCGACCGAGCAAGTACCAGAGGCGCAAGCAGCTGGGATGTCGCTGCTCACGGTATTGGTGATCTTGCCGTTGCTAGTAGCTGGGGCAAGCACTTCCACCGTGAACTCTACGGTCCGCTCACCGGCCACACCTTCTGCGCTTTGCGCTGGCACGGTCACGCTTTGCGTGCAGGTGGTGGCTGCTGCTTCGCAGACCGGTGCTTGGCTCCAACCCTGGCTCTCGTTAGGAGCGATGCCGCCTACAAAGCGGGTGCCCTCTGGCACGGTCTCGGTCAGCACCGTGGTGCCGGATGTACCACCCGTGTTGGTCACAACCATTGCGTAGGTCAGCTTGTCGCCAATCTGGGCTGCATAGTTGGCTGGCACAGCAGCGCTATTGACTTGCGCCAAGGTCTTGGTGATGTTCAGCGCCGCTGGCGTATTGACCTTGACGGTGGTGTTGGCAGTGTTGTTGCTTGGCGCTGCGTCGTACAAGTCATTGCTGGTAGCCACGCTCACGGCATAGTCACCAGCCGTGCTTGGCGTGAGCTTGGTAACGCAGGTGATGCTCTCACCCGAAGCCAAGCTCGCCGCTGGGCTGGTTGGCGTGCAGATTGCTGCCGATGCGCCCGCTGGTGCGGTCACCACGCAAGTTGCATTGATAGCGCTTTGCGGGCCGTTGTTTTTGCAAACGGCGGTGTAGGTCAGCTCCACACCAGTCGTGCTGGTCGTGCCTGGGCTGACGGTCACGGTTGCCTGCATATCTGCATGCTGCGTGTCGGTGGTGACTTGGCAAGTCGTGCAGGTGCCCACCGAGCTGGTGACGGTGTCCACGATGGTGGCAGTGCTGCCTGGGCTGGCAACGGTCACCGTGTACTGCACGGTGCTGGTTTGGTTCGCACTCACTGCAACCGTCTGGCTACAGGTGCTGGACGCCGCAGCACAACCTGCACTCCAACCCTCACCCGTGCCCGTGTAGGTCGTACCTGCGGGCACAGTCTGGCCCACTTCCGTGGAACCTGCAGTACCGCCGCTGTTGGTGACGCTGACGGTATAGGTCAGCACATCACCGGGTTTGGCCAGGTAGCCAGCTGGCACGGGGCTGCCATTGACCAAGGTCAGCACATTGGTGGTCGCCAGGCTAGCTGGCGTATTACCCACCGTGGACTTGGTGTCCGTGTTGTTCGCAGTGTTGGACTCGTAGCTCTGCGTTGCTGCATTGATGGTCGCACTGATGTCGCCTTGGGCAGCGGTGAAGGTCACCGAGCAGCTCAGCGTCTCGCTCACTGCCAAGGTCTTGGCTGCATCGCAAGTTGCACCGACCGATGCAGCACCGTTCTGCACTGCCATCTGGCAGCTGGCGCCAACAGCACTGACGGGACCATTGTTGGTACAGGTACCGGTGATGGTCACGCTTTGGCCCACCACCACAGCACTTGGCAAGCTGCTGGTGATCTGCGCTTGCATGTCGGCGACGGCGTTGGCGGTTTCGACCGAGCAAGTACCAGAGGCGCAAGCTGCAGCAATGTCGCTGCTCACGGTATTGGTGATCTTGCCGTTGCTGGTCGCTGGGGCAAGCACTTCCACCGTGAAGCGCACGGTTTGCTCACCAGCCACACCTTCGGCGCTCTGCGCTGGCACCGTCACGCTTTGCGTGCAGGTGCTGGCTGCCACGCCGCAAGCCTGTGGTGTCTGGCTCCAGCCTTGAGTTACATCAGGAGCACTACCGCCCACAAACTGGGTACCTTCTGGCACGGTTTCAGTCAGGACTGTCGTGCCAGCAGTGCCACCGGTGTTGGTAACGACCATAGCGTAGGTCAGCTTGTCGCCGATCTTGGCCGCGTAGTTAGCAGGCACAGCCGCGCCATTGACTTGCGCCAGGGTCTTGACGATGCGCAGAGCCGCTGGCGTGTTGACCTTGACCGTCGCGGTGGCGGCATTGTTGCTCGTCACGGCGTCGTACAGGGTGTTGCTGGTGGCAACGCTCACGGCATAGTCACCCACCACGCTCGGTGTGAGCTTGGTGGTACAGGTGATGCTGGATCCCGATGCAAGCGTCGCTGCCGGGCTGGTGGGCGTACAGGTCGTCACCGCGCCGGCTGGAGAGGTCACCGTGCAAGCGGCGTTCAGCGCCGTCTGTGGACCATTGTTCTTGCAGACGCTGGTGTAGATCAACTCCACACCCGTCGTGCTGGTCGTGCCTGGCGTCACCGTCACGGTTGCCTGCATATCTGCATGCTGTGTGTCGGTAGTCACCACACAGGTCGTGCAGGTACCCACCGAGCTGGTGACGGTGTCCACGATGGTCGCAGTGCTGCCTGGGCTGGCAACAGTCACCGTGTACTGCACGGTGCTGGTCAGGCCTGCACCCACTGCCACGGTTTGCGCGCACTGCGTACCCGCTGCCGTGCAACCTGCACTCCAACCCTCACCCGTGCCGGTGTAAGCGGTACCTGCTGGCACGGTCTGGCCAACATCGGTGCTGCCTGCCGTGCCGCCACTGTTGGTGACGCTGACGGTATAGGTCAGCACATCACCAGGCTTGGCCAGGTAGCCAGCGGGCACGGGGCTGCCATTGACCAAGGTCAGCACATTGGTGGTGGCCAGGCTCGCCGGTGTGTTGACCGACAGACTGTGGCTTGCGCAAGCAGTCGTGCTGCTGTTCACACAGGTAACACTGGGGTCCACGCCCGGAGCGCCCGAGCCCGTGGGGTTGGTAGCAGCGTTGTTGACGACGGTACCGCCGCTACTTGGCAAAGTGACGGTCAGCTGGATGCTGGCCGATGCACCGGCTGCCAGCGGGCTGGCAACGGTACAGGTCAGCAAGGCGGCGGCACTGCTGGGCAGCGCGCCGCAGCTGGCGCCAGTCACGCCAGTGGCCACCACGCCTGCAGGCAGCTTGTCCTTGACGATCAGGTTGCTGCCGGTGGCCAACTGGCCACTGTTGCTCAGGGTCAGCGTGTAGACATAGCTGGAGCCGGTCAGCGCCGTGGCTGCGCCCGTCTTGCTCAGGCTGACATTGGCGGGAGTGCTGACGGCGGCCGTCGAGCTGGCGCAAGCCACATTGGCCGCATTGGTACAGGCCGGGCCAGGGTCCACACCCGGATTTCCGCTGCCCGATGGATGGGTTGCCGCATAGTTGACGACATTGCCGCCACCGCTGGGCATGGTCACGGTCAGCTGGATGCTGGCAGAGCCACCATCTGCTGCGATCGGATCAGCCACGGTACAGGTCAGCAAGGCACCTGCCGCACTGGGCAAGGTGCCGCAGTTGGCGCCGGTAACGCCCGTGGCAACCATGCCGGTGGCGAGCTGGTCTCGCACCACCAGGTTGGAGGCCGTGGCGGTCTGGCCGCTGTTGCTCAGCGCCAGCGTGTAGACATAGCTATTGCCTGCCACCGCAGTGGCTGCGCCGGTTTTGGCCAGGCTGACATTGGCCGGGGTCTTGACGGCAACCGCACCGGTGGTGGGATCACATGCCTCCGTCGTTGCGGCAGCCGTACAGCTGGGATCACCACCGCCGCCCAGATTGGCGGTGTTGGCAGCGCCGGCGCCCGTGGCCGATGATGCCACCGACACGGGAATGGTCAGCACATAGCTGCCATCGGCCAGGCCGCTGGCCAGTTGGCAAGCACCAATGCTGCTGCCACTGCTGCTGCAACCGCTCAGCGTGGCGGCGCCACTGACGGTTGGCGCACCCGACAGGGTCACGCCAGCGGGCAGGCTGTCGGCGATGCTGATGGCCGCAGTGGTGGGCCCGTTGGCCACGCCAATGGTGATGCGGTAGCTCTGGCCGCTGGCACCCACGACAAAGCTGGTCGGTGATGCGGCCTTGGTCACGCTGAGCTTGGGGTAGACCGGCGTGTTGGTAAAGGTACAGCTGATGTCATCACCGGCTTGGGGTACGACCGTGATGGAGGTACCCGCACCCGAGGACACGCTGGTGCCGCCCGCCGTCGCATTGGTACAGCTGTAGGTGGTGGTGTAACGGGCCAGGTTGGTCGCAGGTGTGCCGGCGGCGGTTTCAGTCAGCAGGTAGCTGGTGCCGGCCGTCGCGGTGGTCGGGCCTGCCGAGGCTGTGGTTTGCGTGCCGCTGGTGGTGGCGCTAGGGCCGCCATTGTTGATGCCCACGCTGAACTGGTCGGTGCCGAGAATGCGGCCCGATACGACCGTGTTGACCGTCAGCTTGGGCGCAATGGCACTGTTGCTGAAGGTACAGCTGATGTTGTCGCCCGCCTGGGGCGCCAGGCTGAAGCTGGTGCCCGTGCCCGAAGGCATGGTGGTGCCGGCAACGCCCGTGTTGGTACAGCTGTAGCTGCTGTTGTAGCGCGCCAAGTTGGCGCCAGCGGCTGCTACTTCACTCAGTGTGTAGCTGGTGCCGGCGGTGGCCGTGTAAGTCGTGGTGCTTGCCGAGGTTGCCGTGCCGGCGGTCGATACGGTGGGGCCACCATTGCTGATGGCGATCGTGAACTGGTCCGAGGCCAGTGCGCGCGAGGCAATGCTCTTGACCAGGGTCAGGCGCGGCGCGATCGGGGTATTGCTGAACGTACAGGTGATGGCATCGCCCGCCTGCGGGGTCACATTCACGGTGGTGCCAGTGCCCGGCGCCACCGAGGTGCCGCCTGCGGTGGCATTGGTACAGGCGTAGGTGGTGGTATAGCGCGCCAGGTTGGTCGTGCCGGCAGCCGTTTCACTCAGTGCGTAGCTGGTGCCCGGGGTAGCCGCAAAGGCCGCGGTACTTGCGCTGGTGGCCGTGCCCGAGGTCGTCGCAGTGGGGCCGTTGCTGATGGCAACGGTGAACTGGTCGGTACTGGCGGCACGGCTTGCCACGTTTGCCACCACCGTCAAGGTGGCCGATGGCACCACCGGGATCGAGTCCGTGGCGCAACCGACGGTCGGCGTATTGACAGCGGTACAGGCCGCCGCCGTCGTGCTGGTGGGGTAGCTGCTGGTCGTGGGATCCGTGTTGTCGGTACCCACCTGCGCCTTGTTGACCAAGGTGGTGCTGGTGGTCGCCGATACCGTGGCAGTGACAGCGATGGTGGCGCTGGTGCTGGCGGCCAATGCGCCGCCGGTGTTGTTGCAGGTCAGCACATTGCTGTCGGCACCCGAGCCCATGGCACAGCTAAAGATACCCTGGGTGGCGTTCACGGTGAAATTGCTGAGCCCCGTGGGGAAAACATCGACCACCCGCACGGTATTGGCCAGGGCTTCGACGGTGGCGGAGTTAGCAACGGTGAGCGTGAAAGCCACCGTATCGCCAGGCGCTTTGGACTGGGGATTGGAATGGGTCTTGGTCAGCCGCAGGATGGGTGGTGTCTGCGCCGTGTTCAGATCGATGGCGCAACCGGCTGGAATACTGTTGTTGGTACAGGCATTGACTTGCGTGGTGGTCGGTGCTGCAGAGCCCAGGACGGCGTCGGCACCGCCAGTGACCAATGCCTTGTTCATGTACTGGTTGCCGCTGGTCATCGCGCCTGCATTGGCCAGCAGACTAAACTGGCTGACAGCCCCCGCCGCAATCACCGTGCTCGAGGTACAGCTGACTTCCGTGTTGCTGACCCGAGTGCAGGTCCAGTCTGCGGCATTGGGGCCCGTCTTGGTCAGCGCTGCTGGCCAGTTCATCGGCGTGGGCAGCACATCGCGGAAATTGATCGTGCCCACCGAGTCGGCATCGCCAGTATTGCTGACGCGGAAGGCATAGGTCGTCGTGCCGCCGACATAGATGCCAAAGCGGCCATCGTCCTTGGTCAGGTTCAGTTGCACACGCTTGACCGCATCGGTATCGGCCGCGCAACCCGTGGCGATATCCGAAGCCACCGATGGCGAGCACGTTTGCGTGGTCGCGACCGTGGGCGCACTGGGCTTGCTGGAATCACTGCCGCCACCAACGCGGGCGAGGTTCACCAAGGCGCTGGGCGCCGTGCTGGCAATTGAGACCGGCAGCGAAATCGCAGCACTGCCACCTGCCGCAATAGCGGTGCTGGTGGTGCAGGTGATGCTGTTGCTTGACGCGGTATAGCTACAGCTGAAAATGCCGCTGCTGAAAGTCGCTGCACCCGTATAGGACATGCCCGTGGGCAAGACATCCACAACGGTGACCACGCCGGCACTTGGCGCATCACCGACGTTGTTGACGGTCAACGCATAGATGGTCGTCCCACCTGCCAAGACCACATCGGTGTTGTCATTGTTGGTCAAGCTCAGCAAAGGCGATTTCACGGCATCGACATCGATGGCACAACCAGCGGGTGACTGGTTACCGGTACACGCCGTCGCGGTCGCCTCAGTAGGGGCGGAGCCGTTGAGCGGATCCCCGCCTCCACCAATCTTGGCCTTGTTGGTGATGGTTGTGCTGGTTGCCGAACTCAGACCGACATTGACCGTCACACTAAACACACTGCTACCGGCCGCAGCAATGGCAGTAGAGCTGGTACAGGTGATCACACTGCCGCCGGCTGCGCCGCTACAGCTCCAGTTGGCGGCATTGGTCCCCCCCAAGGAAATGGTACCTGAGGGAATCGTCAAACCTGTAGGCAACTTGTCGACCACGGTAATCAAACCCGTGGTGGGTGAAGCGCCCACATTACTGGCGGTCAGGGTGTAGGCGGTTGTGCTACCCGCATTCACAATGTTGACACCGTTGCTCTTGGCCAAGCGCAGATCTGGGGCGCAAGAAGCACCCGGCAAGGTGCCTGGTGCATTGGGTGACTGGAACGAGGCAACGCCGCCCTGGTTACCAAAGGCGCCGTAGTTGTCCGTCGTGCCATTGGTGGTGTAACCCGGAGTGCCACCATTGATGGTCGTCGTGACCACCATGCTGGATGGAGAAAAAGCGATAAAGCCACCGCCGCCGCCGCCGCCAGGGCCATGGCGTCCGGCAGTGCCAGTCTGGCTGCCCGCCCAGGCGTTGCCACCGTCACCACCGCTGGCATCAATCACGGCAGTGCCGCCTTCAAGCGTATGGATCACCACCGAGCCGCCTGCGCCACCGCCACCTGCCGCATCGTTTTGCACGTTGTAGCCATTGGCGCCGCGCACATCGATCACACCGGTACCAGTAATGTTCTGCGCACGCAAAATGACAATACCGCCACCCGATGCACCGGAGGAGCAACGGCCATCCGCATCCGAACACCCAATACCGTTGTTGCTGTAGGCTGCAGAATCTGCGGTGCCATTGTTGGTACTACCCGCACCACCGCCACCACCCAAGAAAATACGGTTGAAGGCGGTGGTACCCATATAGCCACCGCCGCCGCGACCACCGCTGTCGACCAAGGGATACGCCCAGGGCCGACCACCCAGTCCGCCGGCGGCGTAGTTGCCGCCGCCACCGCCGCCTGCGTTGTAATTGTTGTTATTGACACCAGCAGGTGCGCCATCGGCACCACCACCGCCGGCATTGCCCGGGGCGCCGCGCGCGCGCGAGCCTCCTGGGTAGCCTTCGATGCCCGAATCTATCTGGCTGATGCCCCCATTGAGAACCGCATTCGTCAGCTTTGCGCCATAGTTTCCGCTCTTGTTGGCCAAATACTGCGGTGTGCCTGCAATGCCTTCACCCTTCCCGCCTCCGCCACCCGCAGCAGCATAAGTGCCCATCCAATCGTCTCGCGATCCCTGTGCGGAGCCATTGCTGCCGATGGCACCGCGAAAGCCCTTGCCTGCCAGGAAAATGGCACGGCCGGTCTGACCCTCCACCGTGCCGCTATTGAGCGTCAAAGTATCGCGGGCATCAATGGCAACGACGCCACCGGTGGAACCATTCCAAGCGGGGGCGGTGACACCGCTGACGGCCGCCGTGGTGTACTGCGGCACCCGCACGACTTGGTAGGTCTTCTGGCCAGAAGTGGAGGTTGCCGTTGCGTTGCGATAGTTATTGGCCAGCGCCGGCGTGAACGTCACGGTGGACCCAGAAACCGAGACCACACGGACAAACTCATACAGACCGGTGTTATTGACGCTGGTGGAACCCTGACCACCACTGCCACCGCTGCCGTAGGCGCTGGAGTTGACGGCATTGATGCTGGCGTCCTGCATCTGGATGACCAGCATGAGGTCATTGGCAGCGAACGCAGTCGTTGCGCCTGCCGTATTTCGGGCACCAATGGTCAAGCTGGTACTGCCAGCATTCAGAGATGCCGTAGTGCCTGGAAAGTAGCTATTTACTATGCCAGTTGCAGAGCCTGCACCGTCCTTGCCGGGCACTGCACAGACCTGCGCCCAGACACTGACCGGTAACACCAGCAGCGCCACCAGCATCGCAGTGCGCGCGCAAATCTTGCGGAAAACAGACAGGCAGGCCAAAGCCTGCATAACGCATATCCCAAACACCGACATAGCCGACAACTCCCAGCCTCTTATCAGCGTCACCAGGCCCGGATCGGCGACGCGTTTTCTCATAGTTCTATTGCAATTGCCTACGGCTTTTGCCGCCGCATTTCTCAGACAACCGAAACAAACTGTGACTAAAAATAGATAGATCGCGTTTATAGCAGTTTGCAATTACCGAGTGTGTTTCAACTTTGGAAACATTGTCAATCATTGCAAACTGTCATTTCTGATCGATTAAATCAATCATTTTTATAGCTTTGCAGATCACTAGTGACGAAGGAGAGTGCAGAGGCTCAGAACTTGGCTGGTCAGCATGCTCATGGGATGCCGTTTGCAAATGCCTCCTGGCCCCACCCAGGTGCATGGGGGTAGCCAGGTCAGCCAATCCACGCGCCGACGAATAGCCGCTTGCAATGGCCAAAGACAAACGCCAGTCACGCCACCCCTCCAGAGGCTGGCTGGTGGATGCCTACGGAGGAAAGTGCAAACGCGCACAAACGGCCTGGGCAGTTCAGACAGCGGAGACTGGAGAGTTCCAGCAAGGGCGGCGTCGCTGGCCCAAAGCTCGCAGACGGAATGGGTAGCTAGCTGGATCAGGCCCCACAACACAAACGGCGCCAAAGGCGCCGTTGCTTGTGTCAAAAACCAGCCTGAAAAGCGGTGTTTAGAATCTGTTCTTAGAACCTGTTCAAAGTCTCTACGCAGCCGCGTTGGAGTGCAATCGGGATGAGTTCGAAGGGATGGAACGCAGCTTGCACCGGGGTGCAAGCAAGGGCCAGCGCGCAGAAATCGCCCGATTTCACTCCAACCCTTAGGGACAGTGGCTTTGCGAGCGGTCTGCGTTGTTGCAAATCCTCGCAATAGCTGGGCTATTGCTGCGGTGTTGCGCCTAGCATCCCATCTCGCAAAGACACTGTCGCGGCGCGAGGAGACTTTGAACAGGTTCTTAGAGTCGAACCGGAATACCGCGCTCGCGCATGCGCTCTTTGGCCTGCTGCACGGTGAACTCGCCGTAGTGGAAGATGCTGGCCGCCAGCACCGCATCGGCACCACCCTGTTGCACGCCATCGGCCAGGTGGTCGAGGTTGCCCACACCGCCCGAAGCAATGACGGGCACGCCCACGGCATCGGCCACGGCACGGGTCAGGGCCAGGTCAAAGCCGGACTTGGTGCCATCGCGGTCCATGCTGGTGAGCAAGATCTCTCCGGCGCCGCGTGCGGCCATATCACTCGCCCAGCGGACAGCGTCCAGCCCCGTGTTCTTGCGCCCGCCGTGGCTGTAGACATCCCAGCCCTCGCCGCGCTCGATGACATCCTGGCCTTGGCGGCGCTTGGCGTCGATGGCAACCACAATGCACTGCGAGCCGTAGCGATCACTGGCGGCGTTGATGACGGCCGGGTCGGCAATGGCCGCAGAGTTGAAGCTGGTCTTGTCGGCACCGGCATTGAGCAGACGCCGCACATCGGCCACGGTGCGCACGCCGCCGCCCACGGTCAGTGGAATGAAGACCTGGCTGGCGACGGCCTCGATGATCGGCAAGATCAGATCGCGGCCATCGCTGGTGGCGGTGATGTCCAGAAAGGTCAGCTCATCGGCACCCTGGGTGTTGTAGCGCGCCGCAATCTCCACCGGGTCGCCGGCATCGCGCAGTTCGACAAAATTGACACCTTTGACGACGCGACCGCCGGTAACGTCGAGGCAAGGAATGATGCGTTTGGCAAGCATGGAAGATCTCGTGGCAGATGGGAGCGGTGGCGATAGCGCCAGACGGGCAAAACAATAACACGCCCAGCGCTCGCGCGCAGGCTGCGGGCCAGAAAAACGCCTGCAGCGCTTGGGCCGCCAGGCGTTGGGTCAGGATCCGTCAGTGCACGCTGCGGCCAGTGCCGATTTGCCAGCGCCAGACATCTTCCATCATGCGGTCCAGACCCAGCTTGGGCTGCCAGCCCAGCTGCGTGCGTGCTTGCGAGATATCCGCCCAGCAATGCGCAGCATCGCCTGCGCGGCGTGCACCGATGCGAAAAGGCACGGCACGGCCATTGGCATGCTCGAAAGCACGCACCAGACCCAGCACCGAGGTGGGCTGGCCCGAGCCAATGTTGAAGCGGGCCAGGCCCGCGTGGCCGCGCAAATACTGCAGGGTGGCGACATAGGCGCGGGCCAGGTCCATCACATGCAGGTAGTCGCGCACGGGGGTGCCATCGGGCGTCGGGTAGTCACCGCCATAAATGCGCAGGCCATCGCGCTTGCCGGCAGCCACCTGGGCCAGATACGGCGCCACATGGGAGGACATGCGCGGTGGGTCCTCGGCAATCAGACCGCTCTCGTGGCAGCCCACGGCATTGAAGCTACGCAGCAAGGCCATGCGCCAGCGCTTGGGCGAGGCTTCATCCAAGCTGCTGAGCACCTGCTCCACCATCAGTGCCGTCTGGCCGTAGGGCGTGCAGGCAGACAGCGGCGCGTCCTCGCGCACCGGGTGCGGCGCCGGATCTCCATAGACCACTGACGAGGACGACACCACCAGGTTGCGCAAGCCGGCCGTCTGCATGGCGCGCAGCAGGCCGATGGTGCCCGATACATTGTTGTCGTAGTAGCGCAGCGGCTCGCGCGCGGCATCGGCAGAGGCGGTGAGAAAAGCGCTGTGGATGACCGCATCGAAATGCTGCTCGTCAAACAATTGTTCCAGCACTGCGACATCGCGCACATCGGCATCGATGCAGGGCGGCGCAAAGCCCAGGATCTTGCCCAGCCTGGTGATGACCGAACGCCTTGCATTGCTGAAGTTATCCAGAATCAGGAACGGCATGCCGGCTTCGGCCAAGGCAATGCAGATATGAGAGCCAACATAGCCGGCTCCGCCAGTCACGAGTATCACAGGGGGCTTTCAAAGAGGTCTTGCAGAATGCGCTATCCAAGACTTCTATGGATTCTGTCATCCTGACCAAGCAACCATTGTCTGATAAGCCACAGTTATTCAAAACATTTGTCGGTCATCAGAAGCAGCTGCGGGTAACAACTAGCATTTGTTGACATTTCTCAAATTCGCAGTCACCACACGGACTTAAAAGCGCGGTGTAGTCCCACTCCCACAGCCTGCACGCCAACGGGCACCCAAGATCGAATACAAACTGTTTCAATTAACACAGATATCAAAAAGGCCACCCGAAGGTGGCCTTGCTGTTCTGCTGTGTTGCAGAGAGTTTCAGCGCCAATCAGACACTGTCACTCAACTGGTCCGCGCGCTCCTGGGCCGCTGCAAAATCCAGATCACCGGTGTAGATGGCGCGGCCGCAGATGACGCCTTCGACGCCTTCGGGCTCAGCCTTGCACAGCGCCTCGATATCGGCCATGCCCGACAGACCACCGGAGGCAATCACCGGAATCTTGATCGCCTGGGCCAGCTTGATGGTGGCCTCCATGTTGATGCCGCTGAGCATGCCGTCGCGGCCGATGTCGGTGTAGATGATGGATTCCACGCCCCAGTCCTCAAAGCGCTTGGCCGTCTCGATGACCGAGTGCTGGGTGATCTTGCTCCAGCCATCGGTGGCAACCATGCCGTCCTTGGCATCAAGGCCGACGATGATGTGGCCGGCAAAGGCCGTGCAGGCGTTCTGCAGAAAGCCGGGGTCCTTGACCGCAGCGGTGCCGATGATCACGTACTGCATGCCGGCATCGATGTATTTTTCGATGGTGTCCAGGTCGCGAATGCCGCCACCCAGCTGCACCGGCAGCTCGTCACCAAACTCTTTCAGGATGGCCTTGATGACCGGCAGGTTCTTGGGCTGGCCGGCAAAGGCGCCGTTGAGATCCACCAGATGCAGGCGGCGCGCGCCCGCATCGAACCAGCGGCGGGCGACCGCAACCGGGTCTTCGCCAAAGGTGGTGGATTGGTCCATATCGCCTTGCTTGAGGCGCACGCAGTGACCGTCCTTGAGGTCAATCGCAGGAATGAGCAGCATGGTAGTGGGCTGACGGTGAGAATTTAAGGGTTCCAGTGCAAGAAGTTGCGGTAGAGCGCCAGGCCCTGGTCCGCACTTTTTTCTGGATGAAACTGGGTGGCAAAGATGTTGTCGCGGCCAATGGCGCAGGCAAAACGCTCGCCATACTCGGCCCAGCCGTGGCACTGGGCATCACTGGCGGGGGCCGCATAAAAGCTGTGGACAAAATAGAAATAGGACTGGTCGGGCACGCCTTGCCAGACCGGGTGGGGCTGGCCGCCATGGGCTTGCTGCTGCACCTGGTTCCAGCCCATCTGCGGCACCTTGAAGCGGCTGCCATCGGCCTGGGTGCGGCCCGCCAGCTGGAACTTGCGCACCTGGCCAGCAATCAGGCCCAGGCCGGGCGTGTCGCCCTCTTCGCTGTGGTCCAGCAGCATCTGCATGCCCACGCAGACGCCGAACATCGGCTTGTTGCGGGCCGCTTCCAGCACGCTGTCCTGCAGGCCCGAGGCCTTGAGCTCGGCCATGCAGTCGCGCATGGCGCCCTGGCCTGGCAACACGATGCGGGTGGCTGCACGCACCACCTCGGGGTCGGCCGTCACCACCACGGCCACGGACGAGCCGGCCGCTGCCGCCTGCACGGCCTGCGATACCGAGCGCAGATTGCCCATGCCGTAGTCCACCACGGCAACGGTATTGGATGAAGTTGTCATAGCAAGAATGAAGTGTAGCGGCTGCCGCCAACGGCAGCTTACAGGGAGCCCTTGGTGGACGGTATCACGCCCGCCATGCGGGGATCATGCTCCAACGCAAAACGCAATGCGCGCGCAAAGGCTTTGAAGATGGTCTCGCACTGGTGGTGGGCATTGAAGCCCTTGAGGTTGTCGATGTGCAAGGTCACGCCGGCATGGTTCACAAAGCCCTGGAAGAACTCGTACACCAGCTGCGTATCAAGCTGGCCAATGCTGCCGGCGGTGAACTTCACATCCATGTGCAGACCCGGGCGGCCGGAGAAATCAATCACGACGCGGCTCAGCGCCTCATCGAGCGGCACATAGGCGTGGCCATAGCGGCGGATGCCCTTCTTGTCACCAATGGCCTTCGCAAAGGCCTGGCCCAAGGTGATGCCGATGTCTTCGACCGTGTGGTGGCCGTCGATATGTAGGTCGCCCGCGCACTCGATGTCCAGGTCGATCAGGCCATGGCGCGCGATCTGGTCCAGCATGTGGTCCAGAAAGCCGATGCCCGAGTTCAGCCGGGCATGGCCCGTGCCGTCCAGGTCGACGCGCACCTGGATGCGGGTCTCGGCGGTGTTGCGAGCCACCTCGGCCGTGCGGTGCAGCGGCGTGGCGGTCGATGGGGTGGGCACCAGATGGTTCATACAGACTCCTTGAGCGCCGCCAGCATGCGGGCATTTTCTTCACGGGTGCCCACGGTCAGGCGCAGGCACTGGGCCAGCAGCGGGTGCATGGCCGATACATTCTTGACGAGCACGCCACGCGCCTTCATCGCCGCCTGGGTCTTGCCCGCATCGTCCACGCGCATCAGCACCATATTGGCCTCCGACGGCCAGACCTTGCGCACGCCGCTGAGAGCCTGCAGCGCGTCGATCAGCGGCTGGCGTTCTGCACGGATGGCGCGGGCCTGCTCGGCATAGAGCGCCTCGTTCTCCAGCGCAAAAATGGCCGTCTCGCAGTTGAGCACGCTGATGTTGTAGGGTGGGCGCACCTTGTCGATCTCGTTAACGATGACCGCCGGCCCCACCAGGTAGCCCAGGCGCGCACCGGCCAGACCGAACTTGGACAGGGTGCGCATCAGCAGCACATGCGCATTGCGCGCAGGGTCGGCACGCATCTGGTCGATCCAGCTGCGGCTGGCAAAGGGCTGGTAGGCCTCGTCCATCACCACCAGGCCACCCACCTCCGCCACCGCATCGATGACGGCCAGCACCTTGTCGTCGTCCCACAAGGTGGCGGTCGGGTTGTTGGGGTAGGCGATATAGGTGATGGCGGGCTTGTGCTTTGCGATGGCGGCCTGCATCGCGGGCACATCCAGGTCAAAGTCTGCCGTCAGGTTGACGCCCACAAAGTCCAGGCCCTGCAGCTGGGCGGACATGGGGTACATCACAAAACCTGGCATCGGCGCGAGCATCTTGGCGCGGCCCTCAGCATGGGGCTGGGCGGTGGCCAGCGCCAGCAAGGTGATGATCTCGTCCGAGCCATTGCCCAGCAGCACGGCCGTGCCGGTAGGCGCGCCCACATAGTCGGCCAGCATTTTCTTCAGCGTCTCCAGGCGCTCGCCCGGGTAGCGGTTGATTTCCAGCGCGCCCAGCCGCTCGCCCAGCTTTTGCTGCAGCGCATCTGGCAGGCGGTAGGGGTTCTCCATGGTGTCCATCTTCAGCAGACCTTTGGAATCTTGCACATGGTAGGCCTGCATGGCGCGCACATCGGCGCGGATGCGTTGCAGGGCCTGCACAGACTTGTCTTGGGACGTCATCACATCACTCTTTCACATCAGGAATATTCAGGCTTTGGCCTGGGCCGGAGCAGCCTGGCGCAAGGGGTGCACGATGGTCACGCCACCAAATTCGGCGCCATGGGGCAGGTGGAGGCTGAGCATCTGCTGGCAGCCACTGTGCTGGGCGCAGGCCACCGCCAGGCAATCGCCAAAGTCCAAGGCATGGCGCGCCTGCACCGCCCAGGCGGTCTCCAAGGTGGCGGCATCGGTTTTCCAGGGCGTCCAGCTTTGGTAGCGGCGGATGGCGGCGCGTGCATCGCCTTGGGGCATGGGGTTGGCCGCCGTGGTGACCTGGTCGTAGAACTCACTCAGCGCCTGGTTGCCGGTGCGGCCGGTGCGGCTGCTCCACAGCAGATCGAGCCAGTCCAAGGTGGCCTGGTAGAGCGTGGCATCGGAGACGTTTTCTGCGGCGACCAGCACCGAGGTATCGACAAACACGGTGCTCATGCGCCCTCCTGCCCTGTCTTGCGGCGGCCGCCGATTTTGCGTGCCGCAGCGGCGCCACCCTGGGGCGTTGCGCCGCCTTGCCAGCTGCGCTCGTCCGTGCGCCAGGCCAGGTAGGCACGCTCGTAGGCGTCCTCGCGCTGCTGGAGCTCGGCCATAAAATCTCCTACCATGCGTGAGACGCTGGTGCCGCGCCTTGCGGCCTCGACCCGTGCCCATTCCAGCACACTGTCTTCCACAGTGATGGTGAGATTTTTCATGCGGCCGATTTTACACGAAATTCGTGCAACACGAATTTCGTGTCGAAAATCCAGACTGCAGCCATCGGACGTTGCGGGCACTATGATCATTGCAGCCAAGCCCTAAGCCATGCCACTTCTCACCGACCTCCTCCCGCAAGCCCCTGTTTCCGCAGATCTGGCAGCCTTGACCCGCTTGCTGCAGCAGCACCGCCCCTGGACCGTGCTGACCGGCGCGGGCGTGAGCACCGGCAGCGGCATCCCCGATTACCGCGATGCGCAAGGCGCCTGGAAGCGCCCTGCCCCGGTGCGCTTTCAGGATTTCATGGCCGAGACACTCACGCGCCAGCGCTACTGGGCGCGCAGCCTGGTCGGCTGGCCGGTGTTCTCGCAGGCCCAGCCCAATGCCGCGCACCAGGCGCTGGCCCGGCTGGAGCAGGCCGGTTATGTCCAAGGCCTGATCACCCAGAACGTCGATGGACTGCACCAGCGCGCGGGCAGCGAGCGGGTGGTGGATCTGCATGGCCGGCTCGACCAGGTGGTCTGCATGGGCTGCGGCCAGCGCCTGGCGCGTACTGATTTCCAGCACCAGCTGCTGGCCGCCAACCCCGATTGGCAGCACCTGAGCGCCAGCGCCGCACCCGATGGCGATGCCGACCTGGCCGGCGTGGACTTTACCGCCTTTCAGGTGCCAGCCTGCCCTGCCTGCGGCGGCATCCTCAAACCCGATGTCGTCTTTTACGGTGAAAACGTGCCAGCCGCGCGCCGCCAGCAAGCCATGGACCACCTGGCTGCCAGCGGCGCACTGCTGGTGGTGGGCAGCTCCTTGATGGTGTATTCGGGCCTGCGCTTTGTGCATGCCGCCAAGCAAGCGGGCCTGCCGGTGGCGGCCATCAACCTGGGCCAGATGCGCGATGACGCGCTGCTGGACCTGAAGCTAGCCCAGGCCTGCGCGCCCGCGCTCAGCAGCCTGGCCGATCTGCTGGCACCCGCCCGCAGCGACTGATATTTTCAGTAACCAAAACCCCCGCCTGCTGCCCCGCCAACGGTAGATGCAGCCGATAGCCTGCAGCTACACTAGCCAGCTTTACAAAGCCCACCCAGCCCCTGACACAGCCTCAAGCGCTGTGAGCGCTCCACTGCATGCCCCCTGCCATCCCCCACCCACTCCAGCCGCACGACCACCAAAAAGCGTTGCGCACCATGCTGGCCTTTGCCTGCCTGTACGCCCTGGCCTGGACCCTCATGCCACCGCTGCTGGCCCCCAGCTTTCCGCTGGATGTGGTCGAGAGCCTGGGCTGGGGCCGCGAATGGCAATGGGGTTACTACAAGCACCCGCCGCTGCCGCCGATTGCGTTGCATGTGTCCTTTCTGGCACTGGGCCGCTGGGGCCCGTTTGCACTGAGCCAGCTGTGCGTGGCGCTGACCTTGTGGCTGGTCTGGCTGACCGCCTGCCGCCTGCTGGGGCGCGAGCGCGCCTTTATCGGCACGGTGCTGACCATGGGCGTGGTCTTCTACACCCGGCCCGCGCTGGAGTTCAACCACAATATTGCGCAGATGCCGTTTTGGGCGGGCATCTGCTACTTCTACCTGGCCGCCTGGCAGGACGACAAGCGCTGGCAATGGCTGATGCTGGGCCTGATGGCGGGCCTGGGGCTGCTGAGCAAATACTCCATCGGCTTGCTGCTGCTCTGCCTGGGCCTGTTTACGGTGCTGAGCCCCGCACGCAGCCTGCTGCGCCGTCCAGGCCCCTGGCTGGCCTTGCTGGTGATGGCGCTGGCGTTTGCGCCGCACCTGCTTTGGCTGCACCACAACGACTGGCTGCCTTTCTCCTATGCCAAGGACCGCTCCAACAGCTCCGGCGAATCGCCGCGCGCCGGCGCGCTGGGCTTTTTGCTGACCCAGCTGCTCAACCACCTGCCGCTCTTGCTGATAGTGCTGTTTGCCTTTTTGCGGCTGCGCTGGTCCAGGCTGCGGCCTGCGGTGTCCGCCCCCTGGCAATGGCACAGCGCCAAGCCGGCCTACCTGTGCCTCATCGCACTGGCCCCCGGTTTGCTTCTGGCGGCCCTGGGCATGGCCCTGGGCCTGCGCCTGCGCGATATGTGGGGCGTGCCGATGTGGCCTTTCAGTGGCGTGCTGGCAGCGGCGCTGATCCCCAGCGCCTGGCTCGCGCCCATGCGCCCCTACCTGCTGCGCGGCACCATCGTGTGGCTCACGTTGATTTCCGTGCTCTGCGGTGTGTATCTGTGGAAGATCTCGGACTTCCGCAGGAGCCCCGTGCGCAGCGACTGGCCTGCCGCCGCGCTGGCTAAGCAGGCCGAGGCCACCTGGGACTCCCTGTCCAGCTGCCCGCTCAATACCGTGGCCAGCGATGCCTGGACTGGAGGCCTCGTCGCCATCGGCGCCCAAAGCCAGCCCTCGGTGCTGATCCCGGGTGACCCGCGCCATTCGCCCTGGGCCACGGCCGAGCGCCTGCAGCAGCATGGTGCGCTGCAGATCTGGCAGGCGCAAGAAGATGCGGATCGGGATGCACCCACTGGGCCGTATCCGGTACTGGATGGGCTGCAAGGCATGCGCATGCACGAGGGCGCCTGGAGCATTCCCTGGCCCCGGGGCCAGAGCCGCGCCCAGCTGGTGGTGCAGTGGCAGGCCTATGTGCCGGCAGCCTGCGAGCGCCACTGAGCAGCCGGTGCTGCCCCTGTCTTGGTGACGCGGGGCGGCGTCAAGCCGTTGGGCTTTAGCGCTTGATGCGCATCTCGGCTGCGCGCGCGTGGCCTTGCAGGCCTTCGCCATAGGCCAGCACCGCCGCGGTCTTGCCCAGCACCTGGGCGCCCGCCTCGCTCACCTCGATCAGGCTGGAGCGCTTTTGGAAGTCATAGACACCCAGCGGCGACGAGAAACGCGCGGTGCCGCTGGTGGGCAGCACATGGTTGGGGCCTGCGCAGTAGTCGCCCAGGCTTTCGCTGGTGTAGGCACCCAGGAAGATTGCGCCCGCATGCTTGAGCAAGGGCTCCCAGCGGTGCGGATCGCGGCTGGAGACTTCCAAGTGCTCGGGCGCAATGCGGTTGCTCAGCACGCAGGCCTCTTCCATGTCACGCGTCAAAATCAGCGCGCCCCGGTCGGACAGGCTCTTGGCAATGATGGCCTTGCGCGGCATCTCGGGCAGCAGGCGGTCGATTTCGCGCTGCACGGCATCCAGGTAGGCGGCATCGGGGCAAAGCAGAATCGACTGCGCCAGCTCATCGTGCTCGGCCTGCGAGAACAGGTCCATAGCCACCCAGTCTGGCGGCGTCGAGCCATCGGCCAGCACCAGAATTTCGCTGGGGCCGGCAATCATGTCGATGCCCACCAGGCCAAACACGCGCTTTTTGGCGCTGGCCACATAGGCATTGCCCGGGCCGGTGATCTTGTCCACCTTGGGGATGGTGGCCGTGCCGTAGGCCAGCGCCGCCACGGCCTGTGCGCCGCCAATGGTGAAGGCGCGGTGTACGCCCGCCACATAGGCCGCAGCCAGCACCAGCGGGTTCTTCACACCCTGGGGCGTGGGCACCACCATGATGATGTCTTCCACACCGGCCACATGGGCGGGGATGGCATTCATCAGCACGCTGCTGGGGTAGGCGGCCTTGCCCCCTGGCACATAGATTCCCACGCGGTCCAGCGGCGTGACCTTCTGGCCCAGCAAGGTGCCGTCTTCGTCACGGTAGCTCCAGCTCTCGCCATTGGCCTTTTTCTGGGCCTCGTGGTAGCTGCGCACACGGCGGGCTGCGGATTCGAGCGCCTCGCGCTGCTCAGTGGGCAGGCCCTCAAAGGCGGCCTTGAGCTCTTGCTTGCTCAACTCCAGCGCAGCCATGCTGCTCACCTGCAGGCCATCAAAGCGCGCGGTGTAGTCCAGCACGGCGGCATCGCCCCGCTTTTGCACATCCGCCAGGATATCGGCCACCCGCTGCTCAATGGCAGCATCCGTGTCTGCCGACCAATGCAGGCGCTGAGCAAAATCATGCTCAAACTGGGCATCGGTGGTTGACAGACGGGCGGGGGTGGCAACGAATTCCATAGTGATTACCTTCTGACTCAGACACTTTTCAAACAGGCAGGTGCCAGCCTGGGGGATGGTAGGTGCGGCTTAGCTGTTCTGGGCCACGCCGGCGGCGAACACATCGATGATATGGCGCAGGCGCTTTTGCTTGAGCTTGAGCGCCGCCTGGTTCACCACCAGGTGGGAGCTGATGTCGATAATGTGCTCGACTTCCTGCAGGTGGTTGGCGCGCAGGGTATTGCCGGTGCTCACCAGGTCAACGATGGCATCGGCCAGGCCGGTCAGCGGCGCCAGCTCCATGCTGCCGTAGAGCTTGATCAGGTCCACGTGCACGCCCTTGCGCGCAAAGAACTCGCGGGCGATCTGCGGGTACTTGGTGGCCACGCGCAGCCGTGCGCCGCGCTTGACCGCCTGGGCATAGTCAAAATCATTGCGCACCGCCACGCTCACGCGGCACTTGGCGATCTGCAGATCGAGCGGCTGGAAGAGACCCTCGCCGCCATGCTCGAGCAAGGTGTCCTTGCCGGTCACGCCCAGGTCGGCGCCGCCGTATTGCACATAGGTGGGCACATCGGAGGCGCGCACCAGCACCACCTGCACATCGGGCTGGGTGGTGGCAAAAATCAGCTTGCGCGACTTTTCGGGGTCTTCGAGCACCTCGATGCCTGCAGCGGCCAGCAGCGGCAGGGTTTCGTCAAAAATGCGGCCTTTGGAGAGGGCCAAGGTGATCATGGTGGTGTTGTCCATGGGGCACTTTCGCCAGCGGCAGCCTGCGCATCCTTGCCGGATGGGGCTGGGCCAGCCTGGGTTGATACAAGAAAAATCAGGCCTGCTGGGCAGCCCACTCGGCAGGGGTGTGCGTCTTCATCGACAGTGCATGCACCTCATCGGTATGCATCTTCTGGCCCAAGGTGGCGTAGACCAGCTGGTGGCGCTGGATCAGGCGCTTGCCTTCAAAGGCAGGCGACACGATGGTGGCAAACCAGTGGCGGCCGTCGCCCTCCAGCGCAATATGTTCGCAGGCCAGGCCGGCGGTGATGATGTCTTTGAGGTCCTCAGCAGTCATTGCACGCTCTCACTTAGTCGGTTCTAAATGCCTGCCAGCCGGTCCGTGGGGCGGGCTGCTGGCCAGGCGACTGCAGCCACGCGTGGGCTGCAGCCAATGTTCATCAGTTGCGGATCTTGTAGCCGGTGCGCAGCAGCTGCACCGCCAATGCACTCACCAGCAGCCAGGCGACCGCCACAATACCCAGGCTCAGCCAGGGCGAGGTGTCGCTCTGGCCAAAAAAGCCATAGCGGAAGCCGTCGATCATGTAGAAGAACGGGTTCAGGTGGCTGACCTTTTGCCAGAACGGGGGCAGCGACTGGATCGAATAGAACACGCCCGACAGAAAGGTCATCGGCACGATCACAAAGTTCTGGAACGCAGCCATCTGGTCGAACTTGTCCGCCCACAGGCCCGCCAGCAGGCCCAGCGTGCCCATCAGGCCCGCGCCCAGCACGGCAAACATCAGCACCCAGGGCAGCGATGCAAAATGCGGTGGCGCGAAGAACAAGGTGATCACATAGACACCCAGGCCGACGGCCAGACCCCGCACGATGGAGGCGCCGACAAAGGCAAAGAACCAGCCCCAGTGCGACAGCGGCGTCAGCAGCACAAACACCAGGCTGCCCATGATCTTGCTTTGCACCAGGCTCGACGAGCTGTTGGCAAAGGCGTTTTGCAGCAGGCTCATCATCACCAGGCCCGGCACCAGGAAAGCGGTGTAGCTGACATCGCTGAACACGGTCACGCGGCCTTGCAGCACATGGCCAAAGATCAGCAGGTAGAGCACAGCGGTCAGCACCGGCGCGGCCACGGTCTGGAAGCTCACCTTCCAAAAACGCAGCACTTCTTTGTAAAACAGGGTTTGCCAGCCGCTCATCGTGCCACTCCCGCACCCAGTTGCGTGGTGGCATGGTCCACCACGGCATCGCGCGCCATCACTTGCAAGAACACATCCTCCAGATCCGCGCGGCGGATCTCCAGGTCTTCCACCACCACACCTGCCGTGCGCAGCTGGGCGAGGATGCGCTCCACATCCGCTGCGCTGCTGGCGGGCAACTGCACAATGCGGCCGGTGATGCGCGCCTGGGCGGCCAGATCGGCCGGCAGCAGGCCATCGGTCTTGAACTGCAGCACGTTCGAGGAGCTGCCCTGCAGCAGCTCGGCCATGGTCGACAGCGCCACCACATGGCCCGAGCGCAGCATCGCAATGCGGTTGCACAGCGCTTCGGCCTCTTCCAGGTAATGGGTGGTGAGCAGCACCGTATGGCCTTGCTTGTTGAGCTTGCTGACGAACTGCCACAAGGTCTGGCGCAGCTCCACATCGACGCCTGCCGTGGGCTCATCGAGCACGATGATCGGCGGCTTGTGCACCAGCGCCTGGGCCACCAGCACGCGGCGCTTCATGCCGCCGCTCAGCTGGCGCATATTGGCCGTGGCCTTGTCGGCCAGACCCAGGCTCTCGAGCAGCTCATCGATCCAGGCATCGTTGTTCTTCACACCGAAATAGCCCGACTGGATGCGCAGCGACTCGCGCACATTGAAAAAGGGATCAAAAACCAGCTCCTGCGGCACGATACCGAGCTTGCGGCGCGCGTTGGCGTAATCCTCGCGCACATCGCTGCCCAGCACCTTGACGGAGCCACTGCTGGCGCGGGCCAGGCCGGCCAGAATACTGATCATGGTGGTCTTGCCCGCGCCGTTGGGGCCGAGCAGGCCAAAGAACTCCCCTTCCTCGATATCGAGGCTGACGTTGTTCAATGCCTGGAAGGGCCCCTTGGCGGTCTGGTAGACCTTGGAGACGGATTGGAATGCGATGGCGGACATGAGTCGGCCATTGTAGGCGCAGCGGCCAGATGGCGCTGTCCTGGGGATTCAGCGCTCAGCCGGCGGTGGTCAGCAGGCCATCGACACCATAGAGGCGGGCCAGCGACAGCAGCGGCGCGGACACGCCGCGCATCTCAAAGGGCCGGCCGGCCCCCAGTGCCGCGCGCCGGCTGCCCAGCATCACCGCCAGCGCCGACGAGTCAAACACCGCCAAGGCACTGGCATCGATCTGCACCACAGCCCCCGCTGGCAGCTGCGCCATGCCCGCCTGCAAGTGCTGCAGGCAGGCCTGTGCCTGGTCATGGGTCAAGGTCGAAGGCAGGCTGAGCGCGGCCATGCTTACTTGCCTGCGTTGGCCTTGTTGCGGGCAGCGATCGAGTCGATCAAGGTCTGCGGGCTGCCACCGGGCTTGTTCAACTCTTCCTGGAACTGGTTGCGGTAGGTCTCCACCATCCAGATGCCCATCACGTTCAGGTTGTAGATCTTCCAGCCCATGCCCTGGCCCGGCGTCTTTTGCAGGCGGTAGTCCAGCTGGATCGGGTCACCACGGCCCAGGATCTCGGAGCGCACCACCACCTCTTTGTCGCCTGCCTGCATGCGCACCGGCTTGACATTGATGGTCTGGTTGCTCACCTGGTGCAGCGCACCGGCGTAGGTGTTGACCATCAGCTTCTTGAACTCATCTTGCAGTTGCTGCTGCTGCGCAGCCGTGGCCGTGCGCCACTTGGGGCCAACGGCCGAAGCCATCATGCGGCGGAAATCCACATTGGGCATGACCACGCTGTCGACATACGAGGTGATCTTGGAGACATCACCACCGCGGATGGACTGGTCGGTCTTCAAGGTGTTGAGCACCTCGTCCGAGAGTTGCTTGATCATGGCGTCGGGCGCCATGTCGGCGGCGCTGGCCACCAGAGGGGCCGATGCCATGCAGGCCACGGCAGCCACTGCGGCGGAGTACTGCACCCATGCGCGACGATTGAACATATGCTTTCCTTTCAGCCCAGGTCTGCGATTCAGACTCAGAGCACTTTTGATACTGAGGCGGCCATGCAGTTGCATGCACCGCTCTATTTCTTGTAAGTCTTTATAACGCCGGCTTATTTGACGCCGCCCTGGGGCTGGGGGTCTGCGGCCGACTCGTTCATCCACTGGGTCTCGTCCTCGTCCTCAGCGGACTGGCTGGCGTTCTGGCGCAGCTGCAGGTAGGCGTCACGGGTGAAGCTGTACTTGTCGAGTGCCGCAGACTGCACCAGCGACGTGGTGCCCAGCAGGTTGGCGCGGGTGTTGACGATGCGCAGACCGGTCAGCGAGTTGCGCACCGGCACATCGTTGATCGAGCTGACCACATTGCCTTGCCAGTCCACCACCATGCCGGCGGAGTCACGGATGGTCGAGGGGCCCAGCAAAGGCCAGACGATATAGGCACCGGCGGGCATGCCGTAGCGTGCCAGGGTCAGGCCAAAGTCCTGCTTGTGGCGCTCGATGTCCATCTCGCTGGCGATGTCGATCAGACCGCCCAGACCAAACACGGTGTTGGTAGTAAAGCGCACCACGCTGTTGTAGGTGCCCTCGCCCTTGAGCTGCAGCGCGTTGTTCACGGCCGACCACAGGTCACCCAGGTTGGCGAAGAAGTTGGTCACGGCGGTGCGCACCACAGTCGGCGTCACATCGCGGTAGCCGGTGGCCACGGGCTCGAGCACCGCGCTGTCGACGGCATCGTTGAAGCTGAACATCGCCCGGTTGTAGGGCTCCAGCGGGTCGCGGGGGTTGGCGCCAGGGCCGCTGGCGCAGCCGGCCAGCAGCGCAGCCAGGCCCAGGGAGGAGGCCAGCATCCAGGTGCGGGCTGGGAGGTGGATTGGATAACGCATCATCGTTCTCTTTTTTTGCTTGTGTTATTCGGCGGCTTTGGGTGCGGAGCTCTCTGAGGCCTTGCCATACAGGAACTGGCCGATCAGATTTTCCAGCACGATGGCAGATTGTGTATTGGTGACGGTATCACCACTGACCAAGGGCTTTTCATCAAAGCCGGCCTCCACGCCCACGTACTGGTCGCCCAGCAGGCCGCTGGTCAGGATCTTGAACGAGCTGTCCTTGGGAAAGGCGTAGCCATTGGTCAGCTCGATATGGACATCGGCCTGGAAGGTCTGGTCATTGAAGCCAATGCTTTTGACACGGCCGACCTTGACGCCGGCGCTGCGCACGGCGGCCTGCGGCTTCAAGCCGCCAATGTTGTCAAAGCGGGCGGTGACCTCATAGCCTTTGTTGAAATCCAGGGTCAGCAGATTGCCTGCGCGCAAGGCCAGGAACACCAGCGCGGCAGCGCCCAGCATGACAAACAGGCCAACCCAGATATCGGTTTTGGAGGGCTGCATATGCGAATCCGTTTCTCTTTTCTCTATCTACAGGGCAGGCGTCAGATGCTGAACATCATGGCCGTGAGCATGAAGTCCAGCGCCAACACCGACAACGAGGCCATGACCACGGTGCGCGTGGTGGCACGCGAGACACCTTCGGGAGTGGGCTTGGCGACAAAGCCTTGGAGCAAGGCGACAAAGGTCACCGTGATGCCAAAGACGATGCTCTTGATCACGCCGTTGCCCAGATCCTGGAACACATCGACACCGCTTTGCATCTGGCCCCAGAAAGCGCCGCCATCGATGCCCAGCATCAATACGCCAACAATCCAGCCGCCCATGATGCCGACGGCACTGAACACCGCCGCCAGCAGCGGCATCGCAATCAGGCCGGCCCAAAAGCGCGGCGCCAGAATGCGCTCGATCGGATTGACGGCCATCATCTCCATGGCCGAGAGCTGCTCGCCCGCCTTCATCAGGCCAATCTCGGCCGTCAATGCGGTGCCGGCACGGCCAGCAAACAGCAGCGCCGTCACCACCGGGCCCAGCTCGCGCAGCAGGGTCAGCGCCACCATCATGCCCACGGCCTCGGCCGAGCCGTAGCGCTGCAGGATGTAGTAGCCCTGCAGCCCCAGCACAAAGCCGACGAAGAGGCCCGAGACGCCAATGATGGCCAGCGAATAATTGCCCAAAAAGTGGATCTGGTCGCGCAGCAGGCCCGGACGCTTGAGCACATAGCCCAGCCCGGCGACCAGGCGCAGCAGCAGGCGCGTGGCCTGGCCCACCGCCGCAGCCTTGGAGCGCAGCGCAAAACCGATATCAGCAGGGTGCCACCAACGCATCAGCGGCCTCCCTTCTTGGCGGCGCCAGGGCCAAAATCTTCATCGATGCTGGGCCCTTGCACATGGAAAGGCACCGGCCCCTGCGCCAGCGCGTTGACAAACTGGTGCACGAGCGGGTCGCTGCTGGCACGCACCTCATCGGGCGTACCCTGCGCGGCCACCACCCCAGGGCCCAGGATGATCACCTGGTCGGCCAGTTTGAAGGTCTCTTCCAGATCGTGCGAGACGATGATGCTGGTCAGGCCCAGCGCGTCGTTGAGCTCGCGGATCAGCTGCGCCGAGGTGCCCAGCGAAATCGGGTCGAGACCGGCAAAGGGCTCGTCGTACATGATGAATTCCGGGTCCAGCGCCATGGCACGGGCCAGCGCCACGCGCCGGGCCATGCCGCCGGAGATCTGCGAGGGCATCAAATCGCGCGCGCCGCGCAGGCCCACGGCCTGCAGCTTCATCAGCACAATGTCGCGCACCATCGCATCGGACAGCTGGGTGTGTTCGCTCAGCGGAAAAGCCACGTTCTCGAACACCGTCATATCGGTGAACAGCGCGCCAAACTGGAACAACATGCCCATGCGGCGCCGCGCGGCATAGAGCTGCGCCTGGCTCATCGCCCCCACATCCTGGCCGTCGAGCAACACCTGGCCGGCCTGGGCGCGGGCCTGGCCGCCAATCAGGCGCAGCACCGTGGTTTTGCCGCCACCGGATGCGCCCATCAGCGCAGTCACCTTCCCACGCGGGATGGTCAGCGACACATCACGCAAGATGGTGCGGTCACCATAGCCAAAGGTGACATTGCGCAGTTCGACAAGAGGTGGTGAGGCAGAAGATTGCATAGAAAAGCCGGCAACATCCGGCATCGTCATCATAAGAGGGGGCAGGGCTCTTTTCTGTAGTCAGTTGCCGCAGCGCAAGCCATCAAGCTTACCGCTTGTAACAAACATTCATGAATGTATTTATATAGCCAGATCGTAACCCGGACGGGCTAAGCCCCGCAAGGCAACAGGCTATTGCCGTCGCTTGCCTGATCGGGCAAGTCTTCAGCATCGCACAGGCAGCCTCTTGGCCCGTTGTTCACAGCGTCAACAACAGTGAGAAGCGCCCACGATTAAAGCATATTGTCCAAAAAGGAACGAATGCGGGGATGGCTGCAGTCCTCGAAGAAGGCGCGCGCAGGCTTGGCCTCGATCAGGGCGCCCTGGTCCATGAACACCACGGTATTGGCCACCTCGCGGGCAAAGCCCATTTCGTGGGTGACCACCAGCATGGTCATGTGCTCCTCGGCGAGCTGGCGCATGGTGCGCAGCACTTCGCCGGTCAGCTCCGGGTCCAGCGCCGAGGTGGGCTCGTCAAACAGCATGATGTCCGGCTCCATCGCCAGCGCCCGGGCAATGGCCACGCGCTGTTTTTGGCCGCCCGACAACCGTGCCGGATAGGCATCGGCCTTCTCCAGCAGACCGACCTTGCGCAGCAGCTCCTGGGCCTTGGGCATGATCTGCTCGCGCGTCAGGCCCTTGACGACCATCGGTGCCTCGGTGATGTTGTCGATCACCGACAGATGTGGGAACAGGTTGAAGCCCTGGAAGACCATGCCCATGCGGCGCAAAATGGCGCGCATCTGGGCCTCGGGTGCGTACTGGGCCTGGCCCTGGGCATTGGTACTGACCAAGGTCTGGCCCTCGACCACGACCGAGCCCGAATCGATCACTTCGAGGTGGTTCAAGCAGCGCAAAAAGGTGCTCTTGCCCGAACCCGAGGGCCCGATCACCGCCATCACCTCGCCCTTGTGGATATCGAGCGAGACGCGCTTGAGCACCTCGTTGCCGTTGAAGGCCTTGCAGATATCGCGCGCCTGCACCATCACCGGGGTGCCCATGTCATTGCCTGTCATCGCCATTCTCCTGCGCTGTTCGCCGTTGCCGCTTTCCATCCACCGACCGCTACCAGCCACTTATGCGTCGTATTTCGCATAGCGCTTTTCCAGTCGGTTGAAGCCCCAGGTCAGCACCAGGGTCATCAGCAGGTAGAAGGCGGCCGCCACCACAAAGGGCGTGGTCGTGAAGTCGCGCTGCACAATGCCACGCGCGGCGCGCAGCAGGTCGTTGAGAGCGAGCACATAGATCAGCGAGGTGTCCTTGACCAGGGTGATGGTCTCGTTGCTGACCGGCGGCAAAATGGTGCGCACCATCTGCGGCAGCACAATGCGGCGCATGGTCTGGCTGTAGGACAGGCCCAGCACCTTCGCGCCTTCGTACTGGCCCCGGTCCACGCTCTGGATACCGGCGCGGAAGATCTCGGCAAAATAGGCCGCGTAGTTCAGCGCGAATGCCACGACGGCCGAGGGGAAGTCCGGCAGGCGCACGCCAATCACCGGCACAAAGGGCAGCGCGAAATAGATGAACAGCAGCTGCAGCATCAGCGGCGTGCCGCGCATCAGCCAGATATAGGCCTCGACAAAGCGCGCCAGCGCCTTGAAGCGCGAGATGCGCGCCAACGCCAGGGCCAGACCCAGTGGCACCGACAGCGCCAGGGTGATGAAAAACAGCTTGAGAGTCACCAGGGCGCCGTTGGACAGCGGCCCCAGCATTGAAATTACATAATCCATCGATGGCCTTCACGGTGGCAGCGGCTTCGCGGGCTTCGCTGCCACAGGCACGAGCGCCTTGGAACGCGTTGGCGCTCCTGGTCTGGCACTCCTGTCAAAAAAATCCGTTCTGGCCGCCGGGCAGCGCCCAGCGCTGCGGCGGCCATGGGCTGCGCCCAAAAGCACAAGACCGGCACGCTGTGCCGGCCCGGTGCAAAGTCACACGCAGATCAGTGCTTGATCACGTCGGCGCCAAACCACTTCTTGGCGATTTCTTCGGCCTTGCCGTCCTTCTTCATCTCAGACAGCACGTCGTTGATCTTGTTGCGGGTGGCTTCGTCGTCCTTGCGGAAGCCCACGCCATAGTCTTCAGTGCCAAAGTCTTCAGCCAGCACCACATAGTTGTCAGGCTTCTTGGAGACCAGGTAACGGCCCACGACCTCGTCCACCACCACCACGTCCAGACGGCCAGCTTCCACGTCCATCAGCGCAGCGATGTTGTCGCCAAACAGCTTGGTTTCCTTGAATTGGGCGGACAGCTCCTTGTCCTTTTCCATCGCGGTCACGGCGCTGGAGCCTTCCTGGGCGCCAACGATCTTGCCTGCCATGTCGGCCTTGGTCTTGATCGGCGAGCCGGCCTTCACGATGATGATCTGCTTGTTGACCATGTAGGGGTCGGTGAAGAGGATCTTTTCCTTGCGCTCTTCCAGAATGGTCAGGCCATTCCACAGTGCATCGACGCGCTTGCCCAGCAGCTCGGCTTCCTTGGCGTTCCAGTCGATTGGCTTGAATTCCACTTCGATGCCAGCGCGCTTGGCCGCTTCGCGGGCCATGTCGATGTCAAAACCCACGATTTCGTTCTTCTCGTCACGGAAACCCATGGGCGGGAAGTTGTCGTCCAGACCCACCACCAGCTTGGTGACCGCCGCCGCAACAGGCGCAGGCGCGGGTGCTTCAGCCGCAGGCTTGGGCGCATCATTCTTGCCGCAAGCGGTGAGCAAGGCAGTCAGCGCCAGGGTGGCAACGAAAGAACGTTTTTTCATGTGTCTCAACCAAAGAGAAAGACAAAATAAGAGCACTTGGCTTGTTTTGTACAAGCATCAGCGTGCAGGCGAATCTCGTATTGTCTCCGATCACACGAAATTCGTGTCGCTTGTGTGGAAAACTCTGCCGGCCTAGTCGGACGTCCGCAAGCCGCTACGATGGCTGCCCCGGCTGCCATCTGGCGACCAGGGCATCTTGACATCACGGCCGTCTCTTGCCGCGCGTGCATGATTTACAACACTGGCGGCCCCTTATTTATGACCACCCTCTCGCCCGAACTGCGCAAGGCCTTTGAAGAAACCCAGTACCACGTGCTGAACCAGACCCCGTTCATCCTGCAGCTGGGCCAGGTCCAGGCAGCGCTTGGCGCCCTCTACCAGCAGCACCAGACCGATTGCAGTTGCTTCATCACCGCCTTCAACCCCATGGGCGAGCTGCTGGACAAGGACGAGAACATCGAGCGCCATGCCCAATTGGGCCGCGCGCTGGGCACTGCCGGCTTTGCCGCGCTGCCCGCCGTTGCCCAGCACCCTGCCAACGGCTGGCCGGCCGAGCCTGGGTTTCTCGTCATCGGCATGGGCCGCGACGATGCCCAGCGCTGGGCCGCGCAGTGGGAGCAGTTGGCGGTGGTATGGACCAGCGCCGACATGGTGCCCCAGCTGTTGGAAACCAAGGTACCCGGCTGGATGCGCTGACCCCGACTGTCAACCCTTTGAGAGGAAAACCCATGCTGTTGATCGTTGGCACCGTCCGCCTGCCCGCCGCGAACCTGGAACGCGCCCTGCCCGCCATGCAGGCGATGGTGGAAGCCTCACGCGCCGAGCCAGGCTGCCTGGAATATGGCTACGCCCAGGATGTGCTGGTGCCCGGGCTGATCCACGTCAAAGAGCTCTGGAGCGACCAGGCCGCGCTGGATGCGCACTTTGCCTCCAGCCATATCCAGGCCTGGCGCGCTGCCTGGCCTGCGCTGGAGATGGGCGAGCGCAATCTGCGCGTCTATGAGGTGGGCGCGCCGCGCAGCACCTGATCGCAGCTGGCGCCCTCCTCTCCGACGGTTCCCTTCTCCACCCCACCGCTTGCACGCCGCCCATGCCTGAATTCCACAACTGGCTCGCCTTTGGCCTCATTTCCCTGGGCATGGTCCTGACCCCCGGGCCCAACATGGTCTACCTGATCTCGCGCTCGATATGCCAGGGGCGGGTTGCCGGGCTGATCTCGCTGGGCGGTGTGGCCCTGGGCTTTGTCTTCTACATGCTGTGCGCGGCCCTGGGCATCACCGCGATCGTGATGGCCATCCCCTACGCCTATGACGCACTGCGCATTGGCGGCGCGCTGTACCTGCTGTACCTGGCCTGGCAGGCGGTCAAGCCCGGAGGGCGCTCCCCGTTTGCGCTGCGCCAGTTGCCGCAGGACAGCCCACGCAAACTGTTTGCGATGGGTTTTCTGACGAACCTGCTCAACCCCAAGATTGCGGTGATGTATTTGTCGCTGCTGCCGCAGTTCATCACACCGGCACAGGGCAGCGTTTTTTCGCAGTCGATGGTGCTGGGCTTCACGCAGATCGTTATCAGCATCAGCGTGAATGCCGCCATCGCGATGCTGGCCGGCTCGATCGCCGTGTTTCTGGCCAGCCGCCCCAGCTGGGTGCAGCTGCAGCGCTGGATGATGGGCACCGTGCTCGCAGGCCTGGCGCTGCGCATGCTGACTGAGGCCCGCAAGTAAAACCGGCGCTGCAGCCCGGGGTGGGCCGCAGCGCCTGGCAGAAACCCGCGTATCGGGCTTTGTTTACAGCTGGCTCACGTGAAAGCGCAGGTGCTCATCGATAAAGCTCTGGATGAAGTAGTAGCCATGGTCATAGCCGCCATGGCGGCGCAGTGTGAGCGGCTGGCCGACCTGGGTGCAGGCGGCTTCAAAGGCTTCGGGCAGCAGCTGCTTTTCCAGCAAGAACTTGTCGGCCAGGCCCTGGTCGACGAGGATGCCGGCCGGGTATGGCGGCTGCTTTTGCGCGGCCATCAAGGCGGTGGCATCGTGCTGCGCCCATTCGGCCTGGTTATCGCCCAGGTAGCCGGCAAAGGCTTTCTGGCCCCAGGGGCAGTTAATGGGATTGGCAATCGGCGCAAAGGCCGAAACCGACTTGAACACGCCGGGGTGGCGCAGCGCCAGGGTGAGCGCGCCATGGCCGCCCATGCTGTGGCCAAAGATGCCCAGGCGTTGCAGGTCGATCGGCAGCTTGGCGCCCAAGAGCGGCAGCAGGTCTTCGAGGATGTAGCTTTCCATGCGCCAGTGCAGCGCCCAGGGCTTGGCCGTGGCATCCAGGTAAAAACCGGCGCCCACGCCAAAGTCCCAGCTCTCTGCCTCGCCAGGCAGGCCCGCGCCGCGCGGGCTGGTGTCGCAGGTGACCAGGGCCACGTTCAGCGACGCCGCCAGGCGCTGGGCGCCGGCCTTGGTCATGAAGGTCTCTTCGGTACAGGTCAGGCCTGCCAGGTACAGCAGCGCGGGCACTTTCTCGCCCTCCACCGCCTTGGGCGGCAGAAACACCGAGAACTTCATCGCCAGGCCGATCTGGCTGGAGAAATGCTCATAGAAACGCTGGGCGCCGCCAAAGCAGGCATGGGCCGCCTGCAGCTTGAGGCTGGCTTGGGCTTCAGACATCGGAATTTCCTTCGCTAGGGGGTTGCGGGGATGCGGCCTGGGCGGCCGCTGCACGCAGCTTGTCTTTCTTGCTCATGCGCTTGCCCTTGATGCCGCCATTGCCGGCGTCTTCAGAGGGCGCATGCGCGGGCACCGCTTCGGTCACCGGGTACTGGTCCAGGGTCTGCAGCGCCACATCCAGCCCATTGCGCTTGGCGATCAGCTTCCAGTGCGCCAGGCTGGCGGGGGTCACCAGGCTGATGGCCAGGCCCGAGATACCGGCCCGGCCGGTACGGCCGATGCGGTGGGTGTAGTCGGTGGGCGATCGCGGCAGGTCGTAGTTGATGACCAGGGGCAGTGCCTCGACATGGATGCCCCGCGCGGCCAGATCGGTGGTGACCAGCACCTGCCACTGGCTGCTGCGGAACTCCTGCAGCACCTGCTGGCGCGCGCCCTGGCTCAGCTCGCCATGGAAGGCGGTGGCGCTGATGCCCTTGTCATAAAGCTTGTTGGCCACATGCTCGGCGCTGTAGCGGCTGGCCACAAACACCAGCATGCGCTGGCCGGCGTACTGGGTGACCAGCTCACGCAGCCAGGCCGTGCGCTTGGCGGCATCGAGGTAGTAGGCCTCCTGCACGATGGTGGCGTCCTGCAGGTGGGTCGAGGCGATCTCCACCGTCTCATGCGTGGCACGCAGCAAGGTGGGCACCAGCGCCTGCACCGCCGGGGCAAAGGTGGCCGACAGCAGCAGGGTCTGGCGCTGCTCACGCGCGGGCACCAGGCCCAGCACGCTGTGCAGCTCCTCGGCAAAACCCAGGTCCATCAAGCGGTCGGCCTCGTCCAACACCAGGGTGCTGATGGTGTCCAGCCGCAGCTTGCTGTGCGCCACCACATCGAGCAGGCGCCCGGGAGTGGCAATCACCAGATCCACGCCGCCGCGCAGGGCCAGCAGCTGGGGATTGATGGAGACACCACCAGTGAGCACGGCCACCTTGGGGCGGCGGCCCAGGGCCTCGCCAACAAAGTAGACCAGCTCGGCCACCTGGGTGGCCAGCTCGCGCGTGGGCACCAGGATCAAGGCCTGCGTCTCGTGGCGGCCCGCCTGGCCTGCCGCGTCGCTCAGCATCCAGGCCTGCATCAGCGGCAGCACATAGGCCGCCGTCTTGCCCGAGCCGGTGGGCGCGCAGCCCAGCAGATCACGCCCGTCCAGAATGGCCGGAATGGCTTGGGTCTGGATGGCCGTGGGTGCAACCAGGCCATGGGCCTGGGCAGCGTGGGCCAGCGACGGAGCAAGGCCAAGAGAGGTAAAAGACATGGATTTCAATGGTGCGGGCCGGGCCGCAGGGACAACAAGCCTCGCATTGTCGCCCCTGGCAGCGCCGCCAGCGCTGCGCAGGACTATTGCAGCGCATGCTGGCAGCCGGCGCTGGTCAGGTTCGGCCAGCAGTGCCTAGCTGGCGTAATTGACCACCGAGCGGATCGACTTGCCTTCATGCATCAGGTCGAAAGCCTCGTTGATCTTGGCCAGACCCATGGTGTGGGTGACAAAGGGTTCGAGCTTGATCTTGCCGGCCATCGCGTCTTCCACCATGCCGGGCAGCTCGCTGCGGCCCTTGACGCCGCCAAAAGCAGTGCCCAGCCATTTGCGGCCGGTCACCAGCTGGAAGGGACGGGTAGAGATTTCCTGGCCCGCGCCCGCCACGCCGATGATCACGCTCTGGCCCCAGCCACGGTGCGCGCATTCCAGCGCTGCACGCATCACCTGGGTGCTGCCGATGCATTCAAAGCTGTGGTCCACGCCCCAGCCGGTCATCTCGACGATCACTTGCTGGATCGGCTTGTCGAAATCCTTGGGGTTGATGCAGTCGGTCGCGCCAAAGGTCTTGGCCAGCTCGAACTTGCCGGGGTTGGTATCCACCGCAATGATGCGGCCAGCCTTGGCCAGCTGCGCGCCCTGGATCACCGCCAGGCCAATGCCACCCAGACCGAACACGGCCACGGTATCGCCCTCTTGCACCTTGGCGGTGTTCTTCACAGCACCCAGGCCGGTGGTCACGCCACAGCCCAGCAGGCAGACCTGCTCGGGGTTGGCATCGGGGTTGACCTTGGCCAGCGACACCGCTGCCACCACGGTGTATTCCGAGAACGTGGAGCAGCCCATGTAGTGGTAGATCGGCTCGCCGTTGTAGCTGAAGCGCGTGGTGCCATCGGGCATCACACCCTTGCCCTGGGTGGCGCGCACCGCCACGCAGAGGTTGGTCTTGCCACTTTTGCAGAACAGGCATTCGCCGCACTCTGCCGTGTACAGCGGAATCACGTGGTCGCCCGGCTGGACGCTGGTGACGCCCTCGCCCACTTCCACCACGATGCCGGCGCCTTCATGGCCCAGCACCGCCGGGAAGATGCCTTCGGGGTCATCACCGCTCAAGGTGAAGGCATCCGTGTGGCACACGCCCGTGTGGGTGATCTTGACCAGCACTTCGCCCTTCTGGGGGGGCGCAACGTCGATCTCGACAATCTGCAAAGGCTCTCCGGCTTTGAAGGCAACAGCGGCGCGGGATTTCATGGGTGGACTCCTTGTAGGTCAAACGATGGACAAATATTCATAACACGGACGCTGCCCAGCCGCGAGACAGCGAGGAAGGCCCAACGCCGGCCGCGCCGCCCCGCACCGAGGCTGTCGTCCCCCTGCCCGCATGGCACCGCCATGCGAGAGCGGGGGGAAGGCGCGCAGCGCCACAGGGGGTGTTCATTTCAAGTACGAACGCAGTAGCGACAGCATTTCATCAATATCCGCCTGCGATGGCGCTGGCTGCTTGGCCATGGTCTCGCGCATATGGCCATCGAGCAAGTCGGCCATCAGGCCGTGTACGGCCCCGCGCATGGCGGCGAGCTGCTGCAGGATGGGGGCGCAATCACTGCCCGCCTCCACCGCCCGCTCCAGGGCCTCCGCCTGGCCCTTGATGCGGCGCAGGCGGGTGATGGCGCGGTGCTTGTCTTCGGCGTTATGGGGCATGGCAGGCGGTGTTCGCAACGGCGCAAAAGCACGCCAAACTCAGGTACTGGGCTAGAGTATAAATGCAATTTATAAAAATTACATATGAAAAATAGATGAAAACCCCTGGTACCCCCTGGGGGTATGCTGGATATCTCGAATTCTCTCAGGCCGAGCAAGTATAAAAAAAGACCGCAGCCTCGGCTGCGGTCTTGGGTAGGTGGGTGGCTAGCGGTTTTAGCGCGGCAGATCGCTCCAGCCCATCAGGTACTCGTCGATGGAGCGGGCAGCCTGGCGGCCTTCGCGGATGGCCCAGACCACCAGCGACTGGCCACGGCGCATGTCGCCAGCGGCAAACACCTTGTCCACATTGGTGGCGTAGCCGCCTGTGAAGTCGGTGGTGGCGCGGGCGTTGCCACGGGCGTCCTTGTCGACGCCAAAGGCTTCCAGCACCGGCGAGACCGGGTTCACAAAACCCATGGCCAGCAGCACCAGGTCGGCGGGCCATTCCTTTTCGGTGCCCTTGACTTCGCTCAGCTTGCCGTCCTTGAACTCGACCTGCACGGTGGTCAGGCTCTTGACCTTGCCCTTGTCACCATTGAAGGTCTTGGTCGAGATCGCGAACTCACGCACGGCGCCTTCTTCGTGGCTGGAGCTGGTGCGCAGCTTGATCGGCCAGTAGGGCCAGACCAGGGGCTTGTTTTCCTCTTCGGGCGGCATGGGCATCACCTCGAACTGGGTGACGCTCTTGGCGCCGTGGCGGTTGCTGGTGCCCACGCAGTCACTGCCGGTGTCGCCACCGCCGATGACGATGACGTCCTTGCCATCCGCACGGATCTGGCCCTTGAGCTTGTCGCCGGCATTGATCTTGTTTTGCTGGGGCAGGAACTCCATCGCGTAGTGCACGCCGTCCAGCTCACGGCCGGGCACGGGCAGATCGCGCGACTGCTCGGAGCCGCCGGTCAGCAGCACCGCGTCGAACTCGGACTTGAGCTGCTCGGGCGAGACGGTTTCCTTGGCCCAGTTGGTGACCTTGCTGTCCTTGCCCAGGCCATCCTTGCCGGCCACCAGCACACCGGTGCGGATGGTCACGCCTTCGGCTTGCAGCTGGGCGGCGCGGCGGTCGATGTGCAGCTTGTCGAGCTTGAAGTCAGGGATGCCGTAGCGCAGCAGGCCGCCAATGCGGTCGTTCTTTTCGAACAGGGTCACCGCATGGCCTGCACGTGCCAACTGCTGGGCAGCGGCCATGCCGGCAGGGCCGGAGCCGACCACAGCCACCTTCTTGCCGCTCTGGTGCTTGGCGGGGCGCGCCTGCACCCAACCCTCTTCCCAGGCACGGTCAATGATGGCGTGCTCGATGGACTTGATGCCCACCGGGTCGTTGTTGATGTTCAGCACGCAGGCTGCTTCGCAAGGCGCGGGGCAGATGCGGCCGGTGAACTCGGGGAAGTTGTTGGTCGAGTCCAGCACATGAAAGGCTGCCGCCCAATCGGCGCGGTACACCAGATCGTTGAAATCCGGAATGATGTTGTTGACCGGGCAGCCGCTGTTGCAGAACGGCGTGCCGCAGTCCATGCAACGGGCGCCTTGCTGCTTGGCCTGCTGCGAGTTCAGGCCAACAACAAATTCCTTGTAGTGCTTGAGGCGATCTTCAACGGGTGCATAACCCTCGTCGATACGCGCAAATTCCATAAAGCCTGTGACTTTTCCCATGATCGATCTCTTGCTTGGCTGCTGCCCGCGCCGCGTTGGCGGGGACAGCAATCGTGGTCATTAATAAGGGGCTGGGTGCTTGGCGGCCAGGCCGCCAGGGCCTCACTTTGCAGCGGCGTCCACACTCTTCTTGGCCGAGGTCTTGGCCTTGGCGACCTGCGCCTTGGCTTCGGCGCGGGCATGGATCTCACCCAGCGCGCGCTTGTACTCGGTTGGGAAGACCTTGACGAATTTGCTGCGCACTTCCGCCCAGTTGTCCAGCAGATCACGGGCACGCTTGCTGCCGGTCCAGCGCAGATGGTCGGCGAGCAGGCGCTTGAGCTGCGCTTCGTCGGTCTGGCCGTTGTGCCAGATGCCCTTGTCGATGCTGGCCTCCTGCTCGGACTGGCTCAGCACCTTGTCCATGGTCACCATCGTGGTGTTGCAGCGGCTGGCGAACTGGCCGTCCTCGTCATAGACGTAGGCCACGCCACCGCTCATGCCGGCTGCAAAGTTGCGGCCGGTCTTGCCCAGCACCAGCACGGTGCCGCCGGTCATGTATTCGCAACCATGGTCACCCGTGCCTTCGACCACGGCCGTGGCACCCGACAGGCGCACCGCAAAGCGCTCGCCAGCAACGCCGCTCAGGAAGGCCTCACCGGTGGTCGCGCCGTACATCACGGTGTTGCCCACGATGATGTTCTTGTGCGCTTCGCCACGGAAATCCAGGCTCGGGCGCACCACCACACGGCCGCCGGACAGGCCCTTGCCGGTGTAGTCGTTCGCGTCGCCGACCAGGTACAGGGTGATGCCGTTGCACAGGAAGGCGCCAAAGGACTGGCCGCCCGTGCCTTCGACACGGATGTGGATGGTGTCGTCAGGCAGACCTTCGGCATGCACCTTGGTCACCGCGCCCGAGAGCATGGCGCCCACGGTGCGGTTCACATTGCGCACGGTCTCCAGGATCTTGACCCGCTCGCCCTTGTCGATGGCAGGACGCGACTTCTCGATCAGGATGTTGTCGAAGGCCTTTTCCAGACCATGGTCCTGGTTTTGCGTGTGGTAGAGCGGCACATCGTCCGCCACTTCGGCACGGGCCAGCAGGCGGTTGAAGTCCAGGCCCTTGGCCTTCCAGTGGGTGATACCGGCCTTCATGTCCAGCAGATCAGCACGGCCCACCAGATCGTCGAACTTGGAGATACCCAGCTGGGCCATGATCTGGCGCGCTTCTTCGGCGATGAAGAAGAAGAAGTTCACCACATGCTCGGGCTTGCCGCTGAATTTCTTGCGCAGCTCGGGGTCTTGCGTGGCCACACCCACCGGGCAGGTGTTGAGGTGGCACTTGCGCATCATGATGCAGCCCTCAACCACCAGCGGTGCGGTGGCAAAGCCGAACTCATCAGCGCCCAAGAGTGCACCAATCACCACGTCGCGGCCGGTCTTCATCTGGCCGTCTGCCTGCACCCGGATACGGCTGCGCAGGCCGTTGAGCACCAGGGTCTGCTGGGTTTCGGCCAGGCCGATTTCCCAAGGCGAGCCCGCATGCTTGATCGACGACCAGGGCGATGCGCCCGTGCCGCCGTCATGGCCGGCGATCACCACATGGTCGGCCTTGCACTTGGCAACGCCGGCGGCAATCGTGCCCACGCCCACTTCGGACACCAGCTTGACGCTGATCGACGAGTGCGTAGCGACATTCTTCAGGTCGTGGATCAGCTGGGCCAGGTCCTCGATCGAGTAGATGTCGTGGTGCGGCGGCGGCGAGATCAGGCCCACACCAGGCACCGAGTAACGCTGCTTGCCGATGTACTCGGTCACCTTGCCGCCAGGCAACTGACCGCCTTCACCGGGCTTGGCACCCTGCGCCATCTTGATCTGGATCTGGTCCGCAGAGGCCAGGTACTCGGCCGTCACACCAAAGCGGCCCGATGCCACTTGCTTGATGCGCGAGCGCAGGCTGTCGCCGTCTTGCAGCACGTAGTCCGATTCGATCTGGTCCTTGCCGATGATCGACGCCAGCGACTCGCCCTGCTTGATCGGGATGCCCTTCAACTCATTGCGGTAACGGGCGGGGTCTTCACCGCCTTCGCCGGTGTTGCTCTTGCCGCCAATGCGGTTCATCGCCACGGCCAGGGTCACATGGGCTTCGGTACTGATCGAGCCCAGCGACATGGCGCCGGTGGCAAAGCGCTTGACGATCTCGGCCGCCGATTCGACCTGCTCGACCGGGATGGCCTTGGCAGGGTCGATCTTGAACTCGAACAGGCCACGCAAGGTCATGTGGCGCTTGCTCTGGTCGTTGATCAGCTGCGCATATTCCTTGTAGGTGTTGAAGCTGTTGGCGCGGGTCGAGTGCTGCAGCTTGGCAATCGCATCGGGGCTCCACATATGCTCTTCACCACGGGCACGCCAGGCGTATTCGCCACCGGTGTCCAGCATGGTGGCCAGCACCGGGTCGTTGCCAAAGGCCGCCTTGTGGCGGCGGATGGCTTCTTCACCGATCTCGAACACACCCAGGCCTTCGACGCGGCTGGAGGTGCCGGTGAAGTACTTGTCGATGGTTTCGCTGTTGATGCCGACGGCCTCGAACAGCTGCGCACCGCAGTAGGACATGTAGGTGGACACACCCATCTTCGACATGATCTTGGACAGACCCTTGCCGATGGCCTTGATGTAGTTGTAGATCGCCTTGTCTGCCGACAGATCGCCGGGCAGGTGCTTGTGGATCGAGGTGATCGTCTCGAGCGCCAGGTAGGGGTGCACGGCTTCGGCACCGTAGCCGGCCAGCACGCCGAAGTGGTGCACTTCGCGGGCGGTGCCGGTTTCCACCACCAAACCGCAGGCCGTACGCAGGCCTTCGCGGATCAGGTGCTGGTGGATGGCCGACAGCGCCAGCAGTGCCTGGATGGCCACGCGGTCCTTGCTGACACCCTTGTCGCTGATGATCAGGATGTTGTTGCCGGTCTTGATCGCATCAACCGCTTGTGCGCACAGCGAAGCCAGGCGCGCTTCCACGCCTTCACTGCCCCATTCCAGCGGGTAGGTGATATCGAGCACGGCCGAGCTGAACTTGCCAGCGGTGTGCGAGCGGATGTTGCGCAGCTTGACCATGTCGGTGAAGTCCAGCACCGGCTGGGTCACTTCCAGACGCAGCGGTGGGTTCACCTGGTTGATGTCGAGCAGGTTGGGCTTGGGGCCGATGAAGGACACCAGGCTCATCACAATCGCTTCACGGATCGGATCGATCGGCGGGTTGGTCACCTGCGCGAACATCTGGCGGAAGTAGTTGTACAGCGGCTTGTTCTTGTCCGAGAGCACAGCCAGCGGGCTGTCATTGCCCATCGAGCCAATGCCTTCTTCACCATTGGCGGCCATCGGGCTCATCAGGAACTTGATGTCTTCCTGGGTGTAGCCAAAGGCCTGCTGCAGGTCCAGCAACTCGGGCGACTGCTGCTCATCGGCAATCGCGCCGAACTCTTGCGAGGCCTTGGCCTGCTGGTCGACCTGCGATTCGCCGGCCACGGGCTTGACCACATCGTCCAGGCGGATGCGCAGGTCTTCGATCCAGCGCATATAGGGCTTGGCATTGGTCAGCGAGGACTTGACTTCCTCGTCGTCGATCAAGCGGCCCTGGTCCAGATCGATCAGGAACATCTTGCCAGGCTGCAGGCGCCACTTGCGCACGATCTTGTGCTCGGGCACGGGCAGCACGCCCGATTCGGAGCCCATGATGACGAAGTCATCGTCGGTCACGCAGTAGCGGGCAGGGCGCAGGCCGTTGCGGTCCAGGGTGGCGCCGATCTGGCGGCCATCGGTGAACACGATCGACGCGGGGCCATCCCAGGGCTCGATCATCGCGGCATGGTATTCATAGAAAGCGCGGCGGCGCGAATCCATCGTGGCGTGCTGTTCCCATGGCTCGGGGATCATCATCATCACGGCCTGGGCCAGCGGGTAGCCCGCCATGGTCAGCAGCTCCAGGCAGTTGTCGAAGGTGGCCGTGTCGGACTGGTGCGCAAAGCTGATCGGGTAGAGCTTTTGCAGGTCGTTGCCCAGCACGGGCGAGCTCATCACGCCTTCGCGGGCACGCATCCAGTTGTAGTTGCCCTTGACGGTGTTGATTTCACCGTTGTGCGCCACATAGCGGTAAGGGTGGGCCAGTGGCCATTCGGGGAAGGTGTTGGTCGAGAAGCGCTGGTGCACCAGGCCCAGCGCCGAGACGCAGCGTTCGTCTTCCAGATCACGGAAATAGGTGCCCACCTGGTCGGCCAGCAGCAAACCCTTGTAGATCACGGTGCGGCTGCTCATGCTGGGCACGTAGTACTCTTTGCTGTACTTGAGCTGCAGGTTCTGGATCGCCGCGCTGGCGGTCTTGCGGATCACATACAGCTTGCGCTCCAGCGCATCCTGCACGATCACATCGGCGCCACGGCCAATGAACACCTGGCGGATGACCGGCTCTTTCTCGCGCACGGTGGGCGACATGGGCATTTCGCGGTTGACCGGCACATCGCGCCAGCCCAGCAGCACCTGGCCTTCGGCCTTGATGGCGCGCTCGAGCTCTTCCTCGCAAGCCAGACGCGATGCATGTTCCTTGGGCAGGAACACCATGCCCACGCCGTATTCGCCAAACGGCGGCAGCTTGACGCCCTGGGCGGCCATCTCGTCGCGGTAGAGCGCGTCGGGCAGCTGGATCAGGATACCGGCGCCATCACCCATCAGCTTGTCGGCACCCACCGCACCCCGGTGGTCCAGGTTCTCCAGAATCTTCAGAGCCTGGGTCACGATGGCATGGCTCTTCTGGCCCTTGATGTGGGCCACAAAACCGACGCCGCAGGCATCGTGTTCCAGAGTCGGGTCATACAGACCCTGAGCTTGCATGTGCTCGCGTGCAGAAGCCGACATGGCGCAATCCTTCAAATAATCTATCGCGGGAAAGTCAATGTAGAGCAGCTGGCAATACCCGAGCAAGATTTTTATTTAGGGTCAGATACCAATTATTTTCAAATGATTTTTCTCAACAATTAATTGGGGTCATATTTAAATGAGCAAAATTATCGTTGATTTATATGACATTTTTAATTCAATCGTCGGAAGGGGCTAGCAGACGGGGACGACCCGCACTCTTTTTGTGCAGCCTACGCACCGTTTTGGACTGCAGGGATTGCACAAAGTCCTCACTGCCCATCGCCCAGCCCCCTTGCACGGCATCGGTCAGCGCGCCAGACTCGCGCTGCGACAGGCCATAGGCCAGCATTTGGGCATAGCGGGCCTCCCGCGCAAAGGGGGTGTTGCCCAAGGCCCAGAAAGCCGCCGGATCACGCAACCAGGCCAGCGGTTCTGCACCCAAATGGTGCGCGCAGCTGGACCAGGGGTAGTCTTCCGCCTTGGTAACCAGGCCAGCGCGCTGCGGGTTGGAATCGATATAGATGATGCATTGCAGCAACGGCTCGGCCGGCTCGACCACCGTCGAGCGGTAGCGCCCTTCCCACAAGGTGCCACTGCGCCCATGCCGCGCATTGAAATAACGCACATAGGCCCGGCCCAGCGCCTGCATCAAGAGCGGCAGGCCCTGCTCGGTCTGGGGTGTTAAGAGCAGATGGAAATGGTTGGGCATCAGCACAAAGGCATGCACTGCCACCAGATGGGTCTGCGCCAGTTGGCGCAGCAAGTCGCTGAAGTGCTGGAAATCCTCGTCATCGACAAAAACCGTCTGCCGGTTGTTGCCCCGGTGCAGCACATGGTGCGGCATGTCAGGAAGACTGAGTCGGGGAAGGCGGGCCATGGGCGTAATGGGCGAGGACAGCGGGTGGAGAGGCGGCACCATTATCAACGCTTCCCTGACAGCTAGCTTGCACGCCCCTTAGCTATGATCTAACGGGCAACTATGACAATTACCTGGGAGATTGAAACACAATGCGCTTTTCTTCTTTAGCGATTGCGTCCTTGTTGGTCTTCAGCGCCAACAGCTGGGCCGCACGCGATTTCACACCCCAAGCGGGTACCTGGATCGTCAGCAGTGAGCTGGATGGCAAACCTGGCCGTGGCCTGGCCATCGATGTGCAAGGCAACACCTTTTTCATGCAGGTGTTTGGCTATGAGAAGAACGGCGATGCCACTTTCTACACCGCAACCGGGCAGTTGGATGGCAACAGCATCACCGCCCCACTCGTTCGCTATACCGGCGGGCGCAGCTTTGGCAGCGAAGCGCGTGATGGCGTAGAAGACAGCTCGCCCGGTGATGTGACCGTGTCCTTTAGCAATGGATTGAAGGGCAGCGTGCAGTTTCCCGGCGAAGCACCCGCAGCGATGGAGCGCTTTGCGATCAAGGAATTCACGCCGAGCATCAGCAACCCACTTGCCCAGATAGGCCAACGCGGCCTGCATCTGCTGATACTGGACAAGGATCTGCAGTTCAAGCAGTACCGCAGTGCAATGCTTCAGCGCGATAGCCAAGGGCAGCCGGTGCTGGTGGAACATCCTGGCTCGTCTGCAATGGGACATGTCCTTCCTTGCAGCCTCGAACCCGACGAAGGCCAGTTTGTCTGCAGCGCTGCGGACAGCGGCAGCGATATCGACAGTCTGCGCTTCCGAATCGTGGGCGGCCAGTTGGCGGGCCAGATCACTATGAAAGACTCGCCAGCGCAGCAGCTAACGGTGATCGGGCAAAGCGATTCTGCAGTGAACATAGCCAACAATCAGCGTCAGCAGCAAAACTATTGGTCCGTCGTGATCCCTGGAGCGACCGTGACGGGCATACCCATGACGCACACCCACCAACTGATGCCCGTCAATGGCACCTGGATTGTGCAGGATGAGCTGACCGGCAAGCCAGGGCGCGGACTGGCGCTGGACGTGCAAAACTCCACGATGGTGCTGCAGGTCTTCAACTACAGTGCCAATGGCCAGCCCACTTTCCATATGGGCAGCGGCGCCTACGGCAGCGCGGGGGTCAACAGCTTGGCGTCCTATGCCGAGTTTGCGCTGAACCAGTATGCAGGCGGCCGCAGCCTGGGCGGCCCTGCCCAATCGGCGCACCCGGTGGCAGACGCGGGCCCAGTGCGCATCGATTTGGCACTGAACCGCGAGCAGCCCACGCCCCATTTTTCGCAGCGCGGCACCGTTACTTTTCCGGGAGAAGCGCCCAAGGCCATCGTGCGCATGCGACTGGACAACCAGCCTTCGCTGGCCGACAAGCTGTTTGGCGAGTGGTATTCACATTCACAAGATATCCACCTGGTTTTCAACCAGGAAAATAATGGCGTCGTTCTCTCGTCAGACGGCTCGGTGAGCTGCACGCAAAAGAATCCGGACAACCTCGATTTTGTGTCCTGTGTCAAAGCCAGCGCGTCTGACAACGGGTCCTCCACCACGCCCTACCCATTAACACTGCCGCTGCTGAACCAGGGCAGCAACTGGATCCAGATCCGCGATCGCTTCGGCAACCTGCAAGGCCTGGGCAATATCGACTAAGCCTCTCGCCGCTGCACCCACAACGACAAAAGGCCATCTGCCCACGGCAGATGGCCTTTTTCCATACCAGCTTTGCAGCTTAGAAGCGGTAACGCGCCACCAGTTGCACCGAGCGCGGCGCGCCCGGCAGGTTCAGGTTGGGCGAGGAGCCGTGGCCGGCCACGATGTAGCGCTTGTCCAGCAGGTTGTTGAGCTTGAGCTGCAGGTCCACGTTGTTCAGGCGGTAGTAGGCCATGGCATCCAGGGTGACGTAGCCCGGCAGCACAACGGTATTGCCAGGGTTGGCAAAACGCGCGCCGACATAGTTGATGCCACCACCGGCGCCAAAGCCATGGCCCAGGGCTTTGGTCACCCAGATATTGGCGCTGTGCTTGGGCGTCAAGGTGGCGCGCTTGCCTTCTACGGCCTGACCGGCATCGACGGCAGGTGACGAGGTCATCTCGCTCAGCAGGTAGGCATAGCCCGACCAGATCTGCCAGCCCTGTGACAGGTCACCAGCAAAGCTCAGCTCCAGGCCGCGCGTGCGCTGCACGCCCAGGGGGACCAAGGTGTTGGTCACAGGGTCCACGCTCTTGATGTTGGTGCGCTCGATCTCGAACAGCGCTGCATTGGCGCTGGCCTTGCCGTCAAGCAGATCCCACTTCACCCCCACCTCACGGCTGCTGGTCTTCTCCGGCGCCAGCTGGGCATTGTTGGCCGCCAGCGCAAAGGTCTCGCCCGAGGGCTGGAAGGACTTGCTGAACGACACGTAGTACGACAGCGCATTACTCGGCTGGTAGACCAGGCCAACGCGCGGGCTCCAGGCCACATCGGTGCGGCCCAGGTTGACGCTGCCTGGCGTGTAGTTGTCGGTTTCCTGGCGGAAGCGGTCATAGCGCACGCCGGCCAGCAGCTTCCATTCCGGGGCCAGGGTCACCATGTCCTGCACATAGGCGCTGGCCACGCTGAAGACGCTGTCGTTGTTGGCAGACGGCGCAGCGGTCAGCACCGGCGAGACGACCGGCAGCACCGGGTTGAACAGCGATACCGTGCCGACATTGTTCTGGCTGATGCTGAGCAGCCCCTTGTTCTGGCGGCCCAGCTCCAGCCCGTACAGAATCTGGTGCGGCATGCCGGCCAGATCGACTTTTTGCGTCAGCTCCAGCTGGTTGAAAAAGCCGTGCTCGTCGCGCTCCAGATGGCCGCGGTTGAGGGTTGCCGTCTGCGCCTTCTCGTTGACCGAGCCGACCAGCGTGTTGCTGCGGTCCAGGCTGTAGTCGTAGTAGCGCAGCACATTGCGCAGGCTCAGGCTGTCGTTGAAGCGGTGGCTCAAGGTGGCCGATGCCGAATACACCTCGGAGGTGCTCACATCGGTATCGCGTGCATTGGCCGCGCCAAAGTAGGTGCGGGGCGACACGTTGACCGGGCGGCCCTGGAAGGCGGGAATGCCAAAGTCGGTGAGGCGGCTGTCCTTGAGGTAGTCGGCCTGCAGCAGCAGCTGCGTGTCCGCGCTGAACTTGAACTGCACCGAGCCGGCCAGCGCCTTGCGGTCCAGAAACTGCTGGTCGCGGTAGCTGTCGGCGCGCTCGATGGCGCCGGTCAGGCGGTAGGAGACGATGCTGTCCTGCGGGGCGCGTGCCAGGTCAAACTCGCCCCGGCGCTGGTTCCAGCTGCCCAGGGTCAGGCCCACTTCGCTGCGGTCGATACCGGGCTTTTTGGTGATGCGGTTGATCAAGCCACCCGAAGAGCCCCGGCCATACAGCACCGATGCCGGGCCCTTGAGCACTTCGACCTGCTCGACATTGGACAGGTCACGAAAGTACAGCGCGTCATCGCGCACGCCATCGACAAACTGGTCGGCAATGGCCGAAAAGCCACGGATCGTCACCTGGTCGCGCTGGCCATCGCCATGCGACAGGCCAATGCCGGGCACGGCCTTGAGCACGTCCTGCATCGACTGCACGGCCTGGTCGCGCATCAGCTGCTGGGGCACCACGTTCACGGTTTGCGGAATGTCGCGCAAAGGCGCTTCGATTTTGGTGGCACTCTTGGCCGTGGGCGCTGCATAGCCCACGTCCGCTGCGGTATCGCCCTGCACGCGCACTTCCTGCAAGGTCGTCTCAGCTGGCGCCTGCTGCGCCCCTGCATAGCCCGTGCACAGCAGCGCCACTGCTGCTGCCACGGCTTGTGTTTTGAAAGCCATTCCAGTTCCTTTTATTGCCTTGGTATGTGTTCGGTCTGGCTGTACCGCATGGGAGATCCGCACTCTGGTTGGCTACCACCGTGAAAAGCTCGCACATCTTAAAGAGGAAAATGGTTCTCATTTACATATCTTTAAGAAAGGAATGCAAGGCAGCAACAAAGCCACAGTAGGCGATTTCTTAACGCGCCTTCAGATTTTGTTAAGAAACGCCGCAACTGCAGCGCATGGGCTGTCTGCGCGCCGTCGCAGGCCGCGCTGGGCTCGCCTCAAAGCAGAGAAATGCCCCCAGCAACAGAGGGCTTACCGGGGCCAGGGCATGGCGAGCCGCAGCCTGCGACCGGCATGGGCGCATCAAAGCGATGGGGGAACGATGAGGCTGGAGCCCAAGCGCGCAACGGCGCCCGCCGCTCAGCAGCGTGGCGCTATCTTGCCGCCGATGCCCCGACCCGGCTGGTAGCCCAGCAGGCCCGAGACGCGCCCGGCCGCCTGCAAGAGCTGGGGCAGCAGCTCGCCCTGCATGATCTCGGGCGTCGTGCGGTTGGCCTGGCCGCTGATGTTCATCGCAGCCACCACCTGGCCGCTGGCATTGCGGATAGGAGCTGCCACCGAGGTGAGGCCCTCTTCCAGCTCCTGGTTGAGCAGACACCAGCCCTGCGCGCGCACCTGGGCCAGCTCGGCCAGCAGCTGGGCATCGTCCTGGAGGGTGAAGCGGGTGAACATCGTGCGGTCGCGGCCCTCCAGCAAGGGCTGCAGCTCCTGCGGCGGCAGCTCGGCCAGCAGCACCCGGCCGAGCGAGGTCCAAAAACTCGGCAGGCGCGAGCCCATGCCTAAGTTGGTGCTCATGATCTTGTGCGTGTGCACGCGCAACACGTAGACCACATCCTGGCCATCGAGCACGGCGATGGAGCAGGACTCGTGCGTCTGCTCGACCAGTGCATCCATCACCGGCTGGGCCAAGTTCCAGACCGGCATCGACGACAGATAGGCAAAGCCCAGATCCAGGATGCGCGGCGTGAGCGCAAACAAACGGCCCTCCACCCGCACATAGCCCAGGGTCTGCAAGGTCAGCAGAATGCGGCGCGCCCCGGCCCGCGTCATGCCGGTGGCCTCGGCCACTTCCGTCAAGGTCTGGCGCGGCGCGGCAGCGCCAAAGCTGCGGATGACCTCCAGCCCGCGCGCGAAGGACTGCACATAGCTGTCGCTGGGGCGGAGGGTCGGGTCTTCTTCTTTCATAGGCCGCAATCTTGGTCGTTGGCGTGGAGCGGGTCCCTGGCAATACAAAAGCAAATCGCAGGGACATCGGGTAGCGGATTATCAGGCAGTCTATAATTCTTTTAGCGAACTAATGTTCTATATACGAACATTTCATCCAAGAGCCCTACCAAAGGCCGCCGATCCTCTCAAATGCATTCCCAGGTTTCGCGCAGGCAGCCTCGGCATTGCATTTGTCGCACGCGGTACAGGCACTGCCCCAGCGCAGCGCGACCATGCCGCAGCGGGATCAGCAGCCTGTTGCGACCCGTGTTCAGAACCAGGAGACAAGATGATCAACAAGATTTCGGACTCGATTGCCGAGTCCCTCAGCCGCGTCCAGCACGGCTCGACCGTGCTCATCGGCGGCTTTGGCACCGCCGGCATTCCAGCGGCCCTGATTGATGGCCTGATCGCACAAGGTGCGCGCGACCTCACGGTGGTCAACAACAACGCCGGCAATGGCGACACGGGCCTGGCGGCCCTGCTCAAGACCGGTGCCGTGCGCAAGATCATTTGCAGCTTTCCGCGCCAGGTCGACAGCTATGTGTTTGACGAGCTCTACCGCAGCGGCAAGATCGAGCTGGAAGTGGTGCCCCAGGGCAATCTGGCCGAGCGCATGCGCGCGGCAGGTGCCGGCATCGGCGCCTTCTTCTGCCCCACCGCCTACGGCACCGAGCTGGCCGCGGGCAAGGAAACGCGCGAGATCAATGGCAAGCACTATGTGCTCGAGTACCCCATCTATGGCGACGTGGCGCTGATCAAGGCCGAGCAAGGCGACCGCTGGGGCAACCTGACCTACCGCAAATCGGCCCGCAACTTTGGCCCGGTGATGGCTACTGCGGCGAAGTACACCGTGGCCACCGTGCATGAGCTCGTGGAGCTGGGCCAGCTCGACCCGGAGGCCGTGGTCACCCCTGGTATCTATGTCAACCAGGTCATCAAGATCGAGCGCGTTGCCACGCAAGCCGGTGGCTTCAAAAAAACAGCCTGAAGCAGGAGACAAGACCATGAGCAGCTACCAAAAACGTACGAAAGACGAACTGGCCGCCCGCGTGGCGCAGGACATCCATGATGGCGCCTACGTGAACCTGGGCATTGGCCAGCCGACGGCCGTGGCCAACCACATCCCCCAGGACCGCGAAGTCATCCTGCAGTCGGAAAACGGCATCCTGGGCATGGGCCCGGCCCCCGCCGCTGGCGAGGAAGACTATGACCTCACCAACGCCGGCAAGCAGCCCGTCACCTTGCTCGCAGGCGGCAGCTTTTTCCACCATGCCGACAGCTTTGCGATGATGCGCGGCGGCCACCTCGACATCTGCGTGCTCGGCGCTTTCCAAGTGGCCGAGAACGGCGACCTGGCCAACTGGAGCACCGGTGAGGCCGGTGCCATTCCGGCTGTGGGCGGCGCGATGGATCTGGCCATTGGTGCCAAACAGACCTGGGTGATGATGGACCTGCTGACCAAGAAGGGCGAGAGCAAGATCGTCAAGCAATGCAGCTACCCGCTGACCGGCATTGGCTGCGCCAAGCGCATCTACACCGATGTGGCCACCATCGAGGTTACGCCCCAAGGCCTCAAGCTCATCGACACCGTTGCAGGTCTGGACAAGGCCGAACTCGAACAAATGATTGGCCTGAGCCTGCTGTAAGCGCAGCGCCGATCTGTATTCATCCAAGGAGACACCATGACCAACGCCTATATCTGCGACGCCGTGCGCACCCCCTTTGGCCGCTACGGCGGCGCGCTTGCCGGTGTGCGCACCGATGACCTGGGCGCTGTGCCCATCAAGGCGCTGATGGAGCGCAACCCCGGTGTGGACTGGACGGCCGTGACCGATGTGATCTACGGCTGCGCCAACCAGGCCGGCGAAGACAACCGCAATGTGGCCCGCATGTCCAGCCTGCTCGCGGGCCTGCCCATCGAGGTGCCCGGCGCCACCGTCAACCGCCTCTGCGGCTCGGGCCTGGATGCCGTGGGCTCCGCTGCCCGCGCCATCAAGTCCGGCGAAGCACGCCTGATGATCGCGGGGGGTGTGGAATCGATGAGCCGCGCACCCTTTGTGATGCCCAAGGCCGAATCCGCCTTCAGCCGCAACAATGCCGTCTACGACACCACCATTGGCTGGCGCTTTGTCAACAAGCAGATGAAGGCGCTGTACGGCGTGGACTCCATGCCCGAGACGGCCGAGAACGTGGCCGACGACTTCAAGATCGAGCGCGAAGCCCAGGACCGCATGGCCCTGGCCTCGCAGCAAAAGGCTGCCGCAGCCATCGCCGCCGGCCACCTGGCCCGCGAGATCGTGGCCGTGACCATTCCACAGAAAAAGGGCGATGCACTGGTGATCAGCCAGGACGAGCACCCCCGCGCCACTACGATCGAAGCGCTGGCCAAGCTCAAGGGCGTGGTGCGCGAAGGCGGTACCGTGACGGCCGGCAATGCCTCGGGCGTGAATGACGGCGCCTGCGCCTTGCTGCTGGCCAATGAAGAAGCTGCCCAGCAATACGGCCTGACCCCGCGCGCCCGTGTGGTTGCCATGGCGACTGCCGGTGTGGCCCCACGCATCATGGGCTTTGGCCCGGCACCTGCCGTGCGCAAGGTGCTGGCACTGGCCGGCCTGACCTTGGCCGACATGGATGTCATCGAGCTGAACGAAGCCTTTGCCGCCCAAGGCCTGGCCGTGCTGCGCGACCTGGGCATTGCGGATGACGACCAGCGCGTCAACCAATGGGGCGGCGCGATTGCGCTGGGTCACCCGCTGGGCGCATCGGGTGCACGCCTCGCGACCACCGCCGTCAACCAGCTACATGCACTGGGTGGCCGCTACGCGCTGTGCACCATGTGCATCGGCGTGGGCCAGGGCATTGCCGTGGTTCTCGAAAAAGTCTGACGCTCCACTGCGGCGGCAAGCGCAGGCCTGCCAAGGCCGCGCCTTGCCCCGCACTCCCCGACACCCTCCCCCCAAACACCAGCGCTGCTGCCTAGCCCACCTTGGCGCAGCCACGCCCGCGCAGCGATGCAGGGGCACTTTTTGAAGGACAGAACGCCATGGCAACACAACAAATCACCACTGCGACCGGCATGTTCAACATCGATCTGCAAGGCCCTGAGGGCGCGCCGGTGCTGGTGTTCTCCAACTCGCTGGGCACCACCTTGGACATGTGGGATGCCCAGGCCCGCAGCTTCAGCAGCCAGTACCGCGTGCTGCGCTATGACACCCGTGGCCACGGCGCCAGCGTGCTGAGCCCAGGCCCCTACCAGTTCGCCCAACTGGGCGGCGATGTGCTGGCCATTCTGGACAGCCTGGGCATCGACCAGGCCCATTTCTGCGGTATCTCGATGGGCGGCCTTACCGGGCTCTGGCTGGGCGTGCATGCCGGCGCACGCATGCGCAGCATCACCGTGGCCAACAGCGCCGCCAAGATTGGCGCCGAAGCCGGCTGGCGCGACCGCGCCGCGCTGGTGCGTGCCAATGGCGCGGCAGCCATGCAGACCCTGGCCGATTCATCGCCCAGCCGCTGGTTCACCGAAGGCTTTATCGCCAGCCAGCCCCAGGTGGTGCGGGCCGCCCAGGCCTGGATTGCCGGCATTGCCCCCGAAGGCTATGCCAGCTGCTGCGAAGCGCTGGCTGTGGAGGACCTGCGTGCCGATATCGCCCGCATCCAGACCCCCACCTTGCTGATTGGCGGCAGCGCCGACCCGGTCACCACGGTGGCCGATGCCCAGGCCATGCATGCCGCCATCGCCGGCTCGGAGCTGGCGACCGTGCCGGCCTCGCACCTGTCCAACCTCGAAGTGCCCCAGGCCTTTGACCTGGCACTGGGCAGCTTTTTGCAAAAACACTGAGGCAAAGCCTCAAACCATGCAGACGGGTACCAAGAACAACAACCGCTCGCTGCAGCCCTTCCTCAACCAAGGAGACAAGCATGTCCGATGCCAATCCACGCTGGAAGCAGCGCCCTGCAGGATCGACCTGGGGCGACTTCGGCCCCGATGACCAGCTGGGCCGCCTCAACCTGTTGACGGCCGCCAAGGTGCGCCAGGGCGTGGCCGAGGTGCAGGAAGGCCTGCGCTTTTCACTCAGCCTGCCGCTCGATTACCCCGGCGGCAGCGCGCTCAACCCCAACCGCAAGCCGCCTGTGCTGCGCCCGCTGCAGCGCAAGGGCCTGGTCAATTTCAACTGCCTGCTGGGCGACCTGGAGCCCGGCCGCACCGATGTGCTGTCGGACGACATGGCCGTGCTGTCGCTGCAGTATTCCACCCAGTGGGATGGCCTGGCCCATGCCGGCCAGCTGTTCGATGCCAATGGCGACGGTGTGCCCGAGCCGCTCTACTACAACGGTTTTGCTGCTGGCCGCGATGTGCTGGGGCCGCTGCTGGTCAGCGACACCGGCATGCCCACGGCCGAGAGCAGCGGCAGCACCAGCTGCGCCAAGGCGCTGGGCATCGAGGGCATGGCGCAGAACGGCGTGCAAGGCCGGGGCGTGATGCTGGACCTGCATGCGCACTACGGCGATGCCCGCAGCCTGATCGGTTACGACGAGTGGATGCGCGTGATCGAGGCCGACCGGCTGGAGATCGAGCCCGGCGACATGCTCTGCCTGCACACCGGCTTTGCCCAGGCCGTGCTGGCGATGCAGAAGAACCCCGACCCGGTGGTGCTGAACAACCGCTGCGCGGTGCTCAATGGCCGCGACGAGAAGCTGCTTCAGTGGATCAGCGATAGCCAGATCGCCGTGATCGCTGCCGACAACTATGCCGTCGAAGCCCATCCGGCCCAGCCCGGTGCCGATTGCTGCGCCGCGCTGCCGCTGCATGAGCACTGTTTGTTCAAGCTGGGCCTGCACCTGGGTGAGCTCTGGCACCTGACGCCGCTGGCGCAGTGGCTGCGTGCCCATGGCCGCAGCCGCTTTCTGCTGACCGCCCCACCGCTGAACCTGCCCGGCGCCATTGCCTCGCCCGTGACCCCGATTGCCACGGTCTGAGACCGGCATTCAGAGACCCGTTTTACAGCGGCAGCCGTCCTAAGCACGCCTGCCGCGCCCTACCCCGGAGCCACCATGCCCTACATCATTGAGACTTTCGACAAGCCCGAACACCAGGCCGTGCGCCAGACCCACCGCCCGGCGCATCTGGACTTTCTGGCGCGCAACGCCGAGCTGCTGCTGGCCTGCGGCGCCAAGCTGCAGGACGACGGCAGCGACATGGGCGGTGGCCTCTATGTGGTGGACCTGGACACGCGCGAAGCAGCCCAGGCCTTTATCGAATCCGATCCCTTCTACCAGGCTGCACTGTTTGCCCAGGTGCGCATCACGCGCTGGCGCAAGGCCTATGTGGCCGGCCAGTGCTGCCTGTGACGCCTTTCTTGGAAACTGCTATGTCCACTCCATCGACCCCATCGACTCCCGCACGCCCCCGCGTGCTCATCACCGGCGGCGGCGCCGGCATTGGTGCAGCCGCTGCGCTGCGCTGCCATGCCGATGGCTATGACCCGGTCATCATCGACCGCCAGATTGACCAGGTGCCGGCAGGCTTTGTCGCGATCCAGGCCGACCTCAGCAGCGCCGAAGACACGGCGCGCGCGCTGGGCGAAGCGCTCGCTGGCGGCGCCATCACCCGCCTGGTGAATAACGTTGGCATCGTCGTGCCCAACGACGCCGCCAGCCAGACCCTGGCCGAATTTGATCTGGCCGTATCGCTGAACCTGCGCTGCGCCTTCCAGTGCATGCAGGCCTTGCTGCCGGGCATGCAGGAGGCGCGCTTTGGCCGCATCGTCAACATGTCCTCGCGTGCCGCGCTGGGCAAGGACCTACGCACCGCTTACGCCGCCACCAAGGCCGGCCTGATCGGCATGACCCGCGTCTGGGCGCTGGAGCTGGGCCAATGGGGTATCACCGCCAATGCGATTGGCCCCGGCCCCATCCGTACCGAGCTGTTCGACAAGGCCAACCCGCCGGGCGCCGAGCGCACGCAAAAGATCATCCAGTCTGTGCCCGTCAAGCGTGTGGGCACGCCCGATGACGTGGCCCATGCCGTGGCCTACATGCTCGACGAGCGCAGCGGTTTTGTCACCGGCCAGGCGCTTTATGTCTGCGGCGGCATGACCGTGGGCGTGGCACCGGTCTAAATTTTTTCGTGGGCCTGTCTGGTACCGGCCCGCCTTTGCTCCAACCACCGATAACAAGAGACATTGATGTCAAAAATCACCGCTTTTTTCACCGAGCTGATGCGCAAGTATCTGCCCGACCCCTTTGTGTTCGCGATCTTGCTTACGCTATTGACCATGGTGCTGGCCTTTGCTGTGGAGAGCCGGCCCATCAACCTGGTGGTGCAGGACTGGGGCAAGGGCTTTTGGAGCCTGCTGGCCTTCACCACCCAGATGGCGGTGATTTTGGTGATGGGCTATGTGCTGGCCGCCGCGCCGGTGGTGGACCGCTTCCTCAACCGCATTGCCGGCATGGTGCACACGCCGCGTGGCGCCATCATCATGGCCACCGTCGTGGGCTGCGTGGGCAGCTACCTCAACTGGGGTTTCGGTCTGGTGATTGGCGGCATCATGGCCAAGAAGCTGGCCGTGCGCGTCAAGGGCGTGCACTACCCGCTCATCATCGCCTCGGCCTACACGGGTTTTACGATGTACAGCCTGGGGCTGTCGGCCACGATTCCGGTGCTGATCTCCACCAAGGGCCACAGCTTTGAAAAGCAGATGGGCATCATCCCGCTGAGCGAAACCATCTTCTCGCCCCACATCCTGCTCACGGCCCTGGCCGTGCTGATCGTGCTGCCGCTGATCAACGCCGCGATGCACCCCAAGGCCGGTGAGAAGATCACCGAAATCAGCCCCGAGCTGGCCAGCAACGAAGAGGCCAAGGGCCCATCGGCCGCCAACCTGCTGGGCGATGAAAAGACCTTTGCCGGCCGCCTGAACAACAGCCGCATCCTGAGCTGGCTGATTGGCCTGACCGGCATGGCCTTTGTGGTCATGCACTTCATGCAGAACGGCAGCCTGGATCTGAACATGATCAATTTCTTCATCCTGTTCCTGGGCATCTTGCTGCTGGGCACACCGATGAAGTATGTGGAAAAGGTCAATGAAGGCGTCAAGACCATTGGCGGCATCATTTTGCAGTTCCCGTTCTACGCCGGCATCATGGCCATCATGCATGCCTCGGGCCTGGTCGAATCGATCGCCCATGTGTTTGTGAGCTTCTCGACCGCCTACACCCTGCCGCTGTGGGGCCTGGTGAGCTCGTTCTTCATCAACTTCTTTGCGCCCTCGGGCGGTGGCCACTGGGTGCTGCAAGGCCCCTTCATGATCGAAGCGGCCAAGACCCTGGGCGCATCGCAGGCCCACACCGCCATGTCGGTGATGCTGGGCAATGGCTGGAACGACTTGGTGCAGCCTTTCTGGATCCTGCCGGCGCTGGCGCTGTCCAAGCTCAAGCTCAAGGACATCATGGGCTACACCGTGGTCTCGATGTTCGTCGTGGGGGCCATCTACATCGGCTCCTCCCTGTTCTGGCCATAAACCGGGCCAGACCTTCCCTTCCTCCGGCTGTCACGCGAGACCCAACAAGCATTGACAAAACAAGTGGCAGCCTTTTTCACCTTGCTTTGGAGATACCCATGAACACCATCCGCCTCAACGCCCGCCGCACCGTGCTGCAAGCCATCGCCGCTGCCAGCCTGGGGGCAGCCCTTATGCCAGCAGCCTTTGCGGCCGAGGCCTTCCCGAACAAGCCCATCACGCTGGTCGTGCCCTTTGTGGCCGGTGGTACCACCGACATTCTGGCCCGCATCGTGGGCCAGTCGCTGGGCGAGGAGCTGGGCCAGCCGGTCATCATCGACAACCGCGCCGGTGCCGGTGGCAATATCGGCGGCCAGTTTGCTGCACGTGCGCCGGCCGATGGCTACACCATCTTCATGGGCACCGTGGGCACCCACGCGATCAATGAATGGCTCTACAAGAAAATGCCCTTCAACCCCAACAAGGACTTTGTGCCGCTGACCCGCGTGGCCAATGTGCCCAACCTGCTGGTGGCCAACCCTGCGCAGCCTTTCAAGAACGTCAAGGAGCTGATCAGCTACGCCCAGGCCCACCCCGGCCAGGTGAACTTTGGCTCCTCGGGCAGCGGCAGCTCCATCCACCTGTCGGGTGAGCTGTTCAAGATGATGACCAAGGTCGACATGATCCACATCCCCTACAAGGGCAGCGCGCCGGCCGTGACCGACCTGCTGGGCAACCAGATTGCGATCATGTTTGACAACATGCCCTCTGCAATCCAGCACGTGCGTTCGGGCAAGCTGCGCCCACTGGCGGTGACCACCGCCAAGCGCTCGCCCGAGCTGCCGGATGTGCCAACGGTTGCCGAAGCAGGCGTGCCCGGCTACGAAGCCACCTCCTGGTTTGGCCTGTTCGCCCCCACCAAGACACCCGCCGATGTGCAGGCCAAGCTGCATGCCGCCATCATCAAGGTGTTGCAAAAGCCTGACGTGATCAAAAAAATTGGCGACCAAGGCGGCGAAGTGGTGACCGAATCGCAGGCCGAATTTGGCAAGTTCATCGCTGCTGAAAACGAAAAGTGGAAGCAAGTGGTGAAGACCTCGGGCGCGACCGCAGGCTAATCCACAGCCCAAGCGCACAAAGCAAAGCCGCCGATCCTGGACGCCCAGGACCGGCGGCTTTTTCTATGGCGGCTGACTAAAAGATCAGACGCCGATCGGGCCGCCGTCCGCCTTCTGGATCACCACCGTCGACGAGCGCGGGCGCACCGTGCCATCGGGCGCGCGGGTGGCATCGGCCGTGCCATAGGCGGGCCAGTTCACCGGGTGCTGGATGTTGAGGAAGATGCTGGTGTGGTCGGGGGTATAGGCAAAGCCGGTGATCTCGGCCTCGTTCGGGCCGACAAAGAAACGGCGCAGCTCGGCTTGGTTGCTGGCATTGATGACGGGGCCGGTGCCCTTGGCATCCTTCATAGCACCGGGCACCACGGCCAGCATCTGGTCGTTGGTGGCCTTGGCAACCGCATTGTTGCGGCCACCATCGATGCCGTTGTCGGTCTGGATCCACAGAATACCGCGGTCATCGAAAGCAATGCCATCGGGGCTGGCGAGCTGGTTCAGCTCGGTCAGGCCCGAGCGGTTGGTGTCGGCATTGCCCGCCGCGTCCGAGCCAAACACAAAGATGTCCCAGCGGAAGGTGTTGGCACCAGCGTCGTCATGCCAGCGCACGATATGGCCGTTGACATTGTTCAGGCGCGGGTTGGCGGGGTTGGTGCCGCGCTCGGCATTGCGGCTGGTGTTGTTGGTCAGGGTCAGGTAGACATCGCCATTGCTGGGGTGCACGGCGGTCCACTCGGGGCGGTCCATCGGCGTGGCACCGACAAAGTCGGCCGCACCACGCGTGTTGATCAGGATGGCATCGATATTGCCAAAGGCCTCGCCCAGGCTGCGGCCGTCCTTGCCCTTGGTGGCGGGGGTCAGCGCCAGCCATTCGCCCTTGCCTTCGGCATCAAAGCGCGCCACGTACAGGGTGCCCTTGTCCAGGTACTTGTGGCCCACGGCAATGCGGTCGCTGCGCTCGGCATCCTTGGGGTCCCACAGCGCTTCGGACACAAAGCGGTAGATGTATTCAAAGCGCGAATCATCACCGCTGTAGAAAGCCAGCGGCTTGCCCGCCACCGGGATGCCGTAGGCAGCGCCTTCGTGGGCAAAGCGGCCCATCGCGGTGCGCTTGGTGGCCGTGCTGCCGGGGTCGTAGGGGTCGATCTCGACCAGGTAGCCAAAGCCGTTGACCTCATTGCGCCAGTCCTGCAGGCCATCGGCGCCAGTGGCGGTGATGTTGAAGCGGGCAAATTCGCCTTGCTGCTCCGTCGCATCGCCGGCGGCCGTTTCCCACTGGTAGCGGCCCAGCTTGGTCTGCACGCCCACGCGCTTTTGCGCGGCGGTTTGCTCGCCAGTGTTGACAAAGCAGGCGGCCCAGTTTTCTTCGGCGGTGATGTAGGTGCCCCAAGGGGTGGTGCCATTGCCGCAGTTGTTGTTGGTGCCGCGCACCTGGCTGCCGGTGGTGGAGAACGGCGTCTTGACCCAGTCGGTGCCCGCCACAGGGCCGGACAGGTTCATCGGCGTGGCGGAGGTGAAGCGGCGGTTGTAGCGCGAGTTCTGGATAATCTCCCACTGGCTGCCCTGCTTGCGCACATGCATGACGGCGACGCCATGGGCATTGACCTCCTTGCGCACCTCTTCAGCCGGGCGCTTGCCGCCCACCGAGGTGGGGCCGTTGGGATGCAAGGCCTTTTCGTCGATGTATTCGTGGTTGACGACCAGCAGGCCTTCGCTGGAGCTGCCGGCCAGCGGGAAGTAGTGCATGCCGTCATGGTGCATGCCGGTGGAGTGCAGCAGATCCTGCGAGGTGTTGCGGCCTTCATTGCTCCAGGGCGCTGCCTGGTCGTTGAGCGGCGTACCCCAGGCACCGATGACCGAGGCCACATAGCCGGCGGGCACTACGCAGGCATCCGTCATCGAGTTGGGCAGCGACGCAAAGCCGAGCTTGACGGCCTTGTCATCATCGCCATCACTGCCGCCACCGCAGGCGGAGATGCTGGCACCGGCAAACAGCGCCAGGGCCGAGCCCAGGCTGCCGCGCATCACCAAACGGCGCGACATGTTCGCTTCGAGAATGGTGCTGAAAGGGGTGTTGCCATCCGTGTTGCGGACGACTTTGTCGGAAATGGATTTGCTCATCGCTTCGACTCTCCAGATTATTGAACCACCGTAGGGAAGGCCCAGTCTAGAAAGCGGCGACGCGACTTTTATGAATCTCCGATGACGTCACAGCACTGTCATCGATGCGATAAGTTTGTGCGGTATAAGCCGCGCCACACCCGCAAAAACTGCAAATTAATCCAAGCGGTAACGGTGCTGCAAGGACTGGTCCAGACCAAACTCAACCAAGAGCTGCTGCAGGCGCTCGGCCGCTGCGCGCTTTTTCTGGCCGGTGTATTTGGCGAGGATCAGCTCGTTCTTCATGCTGTGTTCCCAACCCACCAGTTCGGTCACGGTGACCTGGTAGCCCTGGCTTTCCAGGTAAAGGCAGCGCAGCACATTGGTGATCTGGCTGCCCATCTCGCGGGTGTGGATGGGGTGGCGCCAGAGTTCGGCCAGGGGCGTGCGCGACAGGCTCATGGCCTTGTTCTGGCGCAGGCAGGCGGCCACTTCGGCCTGGCAGCAGGGCACCAGCACCATGGCGCGGGCATGCTTTTCCAGGCCAAAGGCGATGGCGTCATCGGTGGCGGTATCGCAGGCATGCAGCGCAGTGACCACATCAAAGCGCTCGGGCACGGCATCGGTACGGGTGGAATCGGCCACCGACATGTTCAGGAACGACATGCGCGCAAAACCCAGATCGGCCGCCAGCTGCTGCGAGGCCTCTACCAGCGGCGCACGGGTCTCGATGCCGTAGATATGGCCACGGCCCAGGTTCTTGAAGAACAGGTCGTAGAGGATAAAGCCGAGGTAGGACTTGCCCGCGCCATGGTCGGCCAGGCTGACCGGATGGTCTTGTGCCGACAGCTCGGTGAGCAAAGGCTCGATGAACTGGTAGAGGTGGTAGACCTGCTTGAGCTTACGGCGCGAATCCTGGTTCAGCTTGCCATCGCGCGTGAGGATGTGCAGCGCCTTGAGCAGCTCAATCGACTGGCCGGGCTTGAGCTCCAGCTGCTGGGCGACATCGGGGGCGGCGGGCTTGGTGGTGCTACGGCCTGCGGCGCGCGGTGCTTTCATCGTTTTCATTCCTCGGCCTTGTCGCTGGCAGCGCCCTGGTGCGGGAAGGGGCAGCGCGGGCCCACGCCCAGGTCGAGCCAGCCTTCCAGGCCCAGCGCATCGAGCGTGTCCATGTTCTTTTCGTAAATTGCATCCGCCTCGGGGAAGGCTTCGACCGCCTTGTCGATGCTCTCCTCGCGCAGCAGGTGCAGGATGGGGTATGGCGAGCGGTTTGTGCAGTTGGTCACGTCGTCGACCGTGGTGCCCTCGAACTGGAACAGCGGGTGGAATGAGGCCACCTGCAGGATGCCGCCCAGATCCAGCTCTTCGATCATTTCGTCGGCGATCTCCAGGAAATCGTTGAAATCCAGAAAATCATGCAAGGCCAGCGGCAGGATCAGCAAGGTGGTATCGCGCTTGTCCGGATTGGCTTCGGCCAGCGCTTCGAGCTCGCGGTGCAGATCATGCGCCACCGCTTCGGCATCCTGCGCATCGCTCACCACATAGTGGATCTGGTCCTTGACATGTACGCCCTTGGCAAAGGGGCAGAGGTTCAGGCCGATGACGGCTTTTTCCAGCCAGTTCACGGTGTCGGCGATCACCACTTGGTGCAAGGCCTCATCCGCAGACGCGGGCGCAGCATGGGTATCGGTCATCGTGGGGCTTTCTGGTGGAGTTATGGGTGGCCAGCGGGGGCTGTCTGCGGGCCATCACCCTGCAACGGGGGTGGGCGCTAGGCGCCAGGGCGGCGCAGGGCCGCAAGCGGGCAGAGGCTGACGCTGGGCCTGCCATTGTAGCGAGGGGCGCTTTGCCACTTGCGGCGCTAAGCCATGCCCAGCGTGCAGGCGTCCTGCTGTCAGGAGACCAGCACGCGCTGGCCGGTCAGGCGCTCATGCTCGCGCAGTGCATAGCGGTCGGTCATGCCGGCGATGAAATCGGCCACCACACGGGCACAAGCAATCGGGTCCAGACCGGCCGCACGGGCGGCAAAGCGCGGCTTCATCTGCGCGGGGTCAGCCAGGTAGATGTCAAACAGCTCGCGCACGACGACCTTGGCCTGCCCGGTGGTCTGCACCACCTGCGGATGGCGGTACAGGTTCTTGAACAAAAAGCGCTTGAGCTCGGCCGACTCGGCCGCCATCGTGCTGCTGAAACCGACCAGCGCGGGCAGCTGGCGCACAGCATCCACATCGGCGGGCTGCGCAGCCTGCAGGCCGGCGCTGGTGTGGCGGATTACATCGTAGATCTGCTCACTGAGCATGCGGCGCGTGGCCTCATACAGCCATTTGCGCTGCCAGCGCGGCTCCTGCAGTTGCGGGTATTCGGCCAGCGCCTCCTGGGCATAGCGGGCAAACAGCGGCACGCCCATCAGCTGCTCCAGGCTGATCAGGCCCGAGCGCACGCCGTCGTCCGCATCATGGGCGTTGTAGGCAATCTCGTCGGCCAGATTGGCCAGCTGGGCCTCCAGCCCCGGTTGGTGGCCCAGCAAAAAACGCTGCCCCACACCGCCGGGCTCGCGCTGCTCCAGCTGGCGCGCGTGCTTGGCCGAGCAGTGCTTCAAAATCCCTTCGCGGGTCTCAAAGCAGAGGTTCAGACCGCTGTAGTCCGGGTAGCGCTCTTCGAGCGTATCGACCACGCGCAGGCTTTGCATATTGTGCTCAAAGCCGCCAAAGTCCTGCATGCAGGCATTGAGCGCATCCTGGCCCGCATGGCCAAAAGGGGTGTGGCCCAGGTCATGGGCCAGGCAGATCGCTTCGGTCAGGTCTTCATTGATGCGCAGCGCCCGCGCCACGGAGCGGCCCAGCTGCGCCACCTCGATCGAGTGCGTGAGGCGGGTGCGAAACAGGTCGCCCTCGTGGTTCAGAAAGACCTGGGTCTTGTAGACCAGTCGGCGAAAGGCGGTGGAGTGGACAATCCGGTCGCGGTCGCGCTGAAAAGCGCTGCGCGTGGGCGCGGCCTCTTGCGCATGCAGACGGCCCTGGCTGCGGTGAGAGAAGCAGGCATAGGGTGCCAGGCCCAGCTCGGTCCAGATCTGCTGGGGCTCGGCTGGCTGCATCAGCAGCGAGGGACGGTCCATCCGATCAGGCCTGTACTGCGCCGGCGCAGCACAGGTCGATGACTTCGCGCACCAGCGCATCGGGCGCCTCGCGCACCACCGCCTTGCCCGGGCCATCGATCAGCACAAAGCGGATCGCGCCGGCCTGGGATTTCTTGTCGTGGCGCATCAGTTCCAGATAGCGGCCTGCGTTGTCATGGGCATCCAACATGGCGCCGCGCACCGGCAAACCGGCCCGGGCCACCAAGGCGCGCAGGCGCTGCACAAAGGCGGCATCGACCAGGCCCAGACGCTGGGACAGCTCGGCAGCCATCACCATGCCGGCGCCCACGCCCTCGCCATGCAGCCAGACGCCATAGCCCATGCCGGCCTCGATCGCATGGCCAAAGGTGTGGCCAAAGTTCAGGATGGCGCGCAGGTCCGCCTCGCGCTCGTCCTTGGAGACCACATCGGCCTTGATCTCGCAGCTGCGGCGCACCGCATGGGCTAATGCGCGCTTGTCGCCGGCGATCAGCGCAGGCATCTCGGCCTCCAGCCAATCCATAAAGGCCATATCGGCAATCGGGCCGTACTTGATGACTTCGGCCAGGCCAGCGCTCAGCTCGCGCGCGGGCAAGGTGTCAAAGGTGTCCAGGTCGCAGACCACCAGCTGGGGCTGGTAGAAGGCGCCGATCATGTTCTTGCCCAGCGGGTGGTTGATGCCGGTCTTGCCGCCGACCGACGAATCCACCTGCGACAGCAAGGTGGTGGGCACCTGCACAAAAGGCACACCGCGCATGAAGCTGGCAGCGGCAAAGCCGGTCATATCGCCCACGACACCACCACCCAAAGCAAACAGCACCGTCTTGCGGTCGGCGCCGTTGTGCATCAGTGCATCAAAGATGCCTTGCAGGGTTGTCCAGTTCTTGTGCGCCTCGCCATCGGGCAGCACTACCAGTTCGACCTTGGGGTAGTGGGGTGCCAGCGCGGCCTGCAGTTGGCGGGCATAGAGCGGCGCCACCGTGTCATTGCTGACGATGAGCGCCTGCGAGGCCTTGGGGCAGTGCGCAAAGGTGTCCGCCTGGGCGAGCAAGCCAGCAGCAATCAGGATGGGGTAGGAGCGGTCGCCCAGATCAATATGAACAGTGTCGGTCACAGGTGTTTGCGTCGGGAAGTTATACGGTTTCGCCCGCCCATTATCGGGGAGTTGCCAGATTCGCGCCCAGCTGTGGCACCAAGCCGGCAAGCTCGGCCTGCATGCTGACCTTACGCATCACCTGGCCGGTGCCGCAACGCAAGGTGTCGATGGTGTAGTGCGCCGTCTCTTCGTACAAGGCCGCGCGCACGGCCAGCAGGTCCTTGAGGCGCTTGAGCGTGTCATCGCCCTGCAGCAAGGGGCGCCCGGTATCGTTGCGCAGACGCCGGGCAATGTCTTCGGGGCTGGAATGCAGGTAGAACACCGTTGTGTGGGCATGCAGCACCGCACGGTTTTCAGGCCTGAGCACTGCACCGCCCCCGGTGGACAAAATGCAGGCCCGCTCCCGTGTCGCCAATGCTGCAATCACCTGGGCCTCGACATCGCGAAAAGCCTGCTCGCCCTGGGCCGAGAAGTACTCCTTGATCGTGCAGCCCAGCTGCGCCTCGATCACATGGTCGGAATCGACAAAATCCACACCCCAAAGGCGTGCCAGCTGCCGGCCGATGGTGGATTTCCCACTGCCGGGCAGCCCAATCAAACACACGGAAGGTGCCATCGCGCTAGATCCTGAAAACGGACTGCACATGATAGGGCAATGGCGGGCATAAAAAAACCTCCGGGGTTGCCGGAGGTTTTTGGGTGAGACCTAGTGAAAGGTCTGAGACAGCTCAATCACGAGGCTTCGGCGGGCTTGCAGGCATCGCCCGTTGAGGTCACACGGAAGGTGACTTCACGGCTCACCGAATTGGTGGAATTCTTGGCAGTCACAAACATGCGGTAGGTAGCCACATCCGCACAGGTCAGGGGTGCACCCGAAGCGATACGGCCAGTCGTGCCTTGACCCACCACTTGCAGCCAAGCAGGCGCACCTTCCAGAACCCAGGTCACATTGTCACCAGTCGCAGAGAAGGTGTAGGTGTAGGAGGTTCCCACTTCCACCGAGGCAATCTCGCATGGCGAAGTCGACGAACCGGTGCAACCATTGATGGTGAAGGCCACAGGGTTGTCCGGCAGGTTACCCACCACAGTCAGCACCAGGGTTTGACGTGCAGTCGCGCCGTTGGCATCGCGCACATTCAGCACCACGGTGTATGCGCCAGGGCCCTTGACATTCGGAGTGCCGGAAATCAGGCCATCAGAGCTCAGGCTCAGACCGGTTGGCAGGGTCGAAGTGGTAGACCACAGGAACGGAGCAACACCACCTTCTACAACCAGGGCATGAGAATAGGGCTCGGCATTCTGCACCGTTTGAGCCAATTCCGACTCAGGAATGGTCAGCGCGCTCGAGGCAATCGCATGCACGACAGGAATCACAGCGTACTGGGTGATAGGTTGCTGGATGCCATTGGTCAGGTCATTGTCAGCGCGGTCGACTGTCAAACGCAGCAGCAGCGAGCCCGAAGCAGGACCGCTGGCCACGGAGAACTGGCCTACGCCATTGACGGTGCTGATCTGGATAGATCCACTGTTGGTCTGGCCACCGGCCAGCAACCGAGCGCCGTCAGATGCGGCATTGGGAACAATGCTGACCTGCAGGTTAGCATTGCCTGAGCTGCTCACGGGCTGGTCATTGTCATTCTTGAGGATCGCCTGCACCACCACGCTGTTAGGGATGTTGTTTACATTGTCACGCGAGCCGACATAGGAGGCATCCTTGGTCAACGTGACTGTCGCTGGCGTTGCTGTGCTGCCGCCGCCAACCTTCACGGTTGCGCGGTCGGTGTAGACCTTGTTGTCACGTGGATCGGTCACGCTGCACTGTACGGTGACTTCTCCGGCAATGTCATGCGAGATGATATGGAACGACGCACCACCAGCGTTGGAGCCCAGAGTAATATTGCGGTAAGCACCTGGAACCTTGACAGTCCCGGTTCCAGATGGAATCTCAACGGTATGCTCATCCTTACCATCCAGGTAGTAAAGCGCGCCGGAGTCCAGACCCGAGGTGATATTGCAGGAAAAAGCCCCATCTTCTTGGTTTGGAATGGGATTGCTGCCTGCGTTGGCCTGGATATACAGGGTCGACATGTACGGGTAGTAATCACCATTGGAATAGCCCGGCAAGCTACTTCCAACATTCACGGGCACCGTTGTCTTGGAAGACGTCAGCTTGATGCTGTACTGCAGTTGCGCTTCACCACCGCTGCCACCACCGCCGCCACAGGCGGCCAACAACAGCGGCGCCACCAGCACCAAGGGCTTCAACAAATTTCTCATAGCTCTCCCTATCAATCTTAATTAACGCATTTCACCGCGGTCTGAAATCATCTTTGGAGTGATGAACACCAGCATTTCGCGCTTTTCCGATTCACGAACATTGCTCTTGAACAGATTGCCCAGCACCGGCACATCGCCCAACAAAGGAATCTTGTTGGTGGTCGATGTCTCCGAAAGCTCGAAAATACCGCCAATCACCACGGTACCGCCATTTTCCACCAAGACTTGGGTCTTAATGTGCTTGGTGTCGATTGCCGGACCTGCAGAAGTGTTAGCGCCTTGGGAGTCCTTGGAGACATCCAGGTCCAGGATGATGCTGCCTTCAGGGGTGATCTGGGGCACCACTTCAAGCTTCAACACTGCTTTTTTGAATTCCACCGTGGTCGCGCCGTTTTGTGCTGAGTTCTGGTACGGGATTTCCGTACCTTGCTCGATCAGCGCCTTGGTCTGGTCGGCCGTGATCAAGCGCGGGCTGGAGACAATCTTGCCTTTGCCATCAGCCTCCATCGCCGACAACTCCAACGCCAAAAAGCGATTGGCCGCTGAGTTGAAAATGGACAGTGCGAAGGAGCCACTGCCACCACCGGTGGACAGAACGGCAGGCAGGTTGACAAAGCTACCGTTGGAGGTGTTAGTACCTCCCATGCCCGTGGTTCCCACTGCATTGTCATAGCTGGTGCCAAAGCCGACACGGTTGCCGCCTCCAATGCTATAGCCGCCATCACCCCCATTGGCTGCGCGCATATCGCCACCGCCCAGGCGCACACCCAGCGCACGGCCAAAGGTGTCGCGCGCCTCGACAATCCGCGCCTCGATCAGCACCTGGCGCACGGGGATGTCCAAGGTCACGAGCAAGCGTCTGAACTCTTCCAGCTTGGCAGGAATATCCGTAATGAACAGCTGGTTGGTGCGTGGCTCGGCAATGGCCGAGCCACGGGCCGTCAAGAAACGGCTTTGGGTGCCGCCAGTACCTCCGCCACCGCCGGAGTTGCTGGTAATTTGCTTGAGCAGCTCGGTCGCCTTGGCATAGTTGAGCTGGAACGACTGGGTCTGCAGCGGCGTCTTTTCTTCGAGCTTGGCAACCGCATCAAAGTCCTTCTGGATGCGCTCGTCGATTTCATCCTTGGGCGCAATCCAAAGAACCGTGCCAGACTTGCGCATCCCCAGGCCCTTGGCATCCAGGATGATCTGCAAGGCCTGGTCCCAAGGAACGTCCTTCAAGCGCAGCGTCAACGCGCCATTGACGGTGTCCGAGGTGACAATATTGAAGTTGGTGAAATCTGCAATCACCTGCAGCAGCGAGCGCACTTCAATATTCTGGAAGCTCAGCGACAGCTTTTCACCCGTGAAGGTGCCCGATGAACCCAGCTTGTTCGGGTCGCTCTTGCGCTGGCGCACTTCCACCACAAACTGGTTGTCGCTCTGGTAGGCACTGTGCTCCCACTCACCCGCATTTTTCAACTGCACAAACACGGTGCTGCCAGACTGGCGCGCCGAGATCATGCCCACTGGCGTGCCAAAGTCCGCCACATCGAGCCTGCGGCGCAGCGCCTCGGGCAGCAGGGTATGCTGCAGCTCCAAGGTCAGGCCATCGCCTTGCTTGGAGATATTCACGCCCACCTTGTTGTTCGGCAAGGAGATCACCAGACGGCCTGCGCCATCGGTACCACGGCGAAAATCCAGATCCGACAGCGGCTGCGAATAGTTATTGCCATCTTCGGCAAACTGCGTGTTTTGCGCATTGATGCTGGCGACCGCCTTGGCAGCAGGTTCCAGCGCCACCAGCAAGTCGTTGCCGCTCACTTCGGTCTTGTAGCTGGTGCTTTCCTTGAGGTTCAGCACCACACGGGCCTTGGTATCCGTCTCCACGACATTCAAGGAACGCAGATTTCCCTGGTTGAGTTCCACCCGGTTGCTGGGCATTGCGCTTTTGAACCCTGGCAGATCCAGCACCACGCGTGCAGGCGATTGGATGCTGAAGGTCTCTGGCAAGACCAGCGGCGCACCGTCGGTCTCAATCTTGACCATCTCCACGCCGTCACGCACCAGGGTCGAGACTTTGTTGATACGCCCCTGTGCCAGCGCCCAAGATGGCAGCAGCATGGCCATCAAAGGGATAAGTACACTGAATTTCTTCATTTTTTGGCCTCCTGCAGCTCAAGCACTGCATCTCTCTCTATCCATTCACCCACACCGTCTTGCACAATCTCCCGCAGGGTGATCGCGCTGTCGCTGATGCTTTTTATCTTTCCGTAGTTCTGGCCCATGTACATGCCCTTGCTGACCTGGTAGATCAGGCTATCGGCCTTGACCAGCGCGACGTCCTGCGCGCCCTTTTTCAAGAAACCCACCATGGAAATGGTGTCGAGCGGAAACGACTCGAGCTGCTCTTTGCGCCGCGCACGCTCGGGTGCGACCAGGGCGTCCGAGATGGTTGCTGGCGCGCTCGCACTGCCACCCAACAGGGCTGCCAAGCGTTCCTTGCTGAACGGGTCGAGCGTCGCACTGGCCAGATAGCCTTGCGGCACGAACTCCTTGGGAGCGCTGATGGGCTTGACCGAAGGCCGGGTGCTCGCCTGCTCCTGCTGCATCCATTGCTGCAGGTCATCGCCTTCGTCACTGCAGCCTGCCAGCAGCGATACCGCCAGCGCAGCCCCTATCCATTTAGACAAAGTATGCATATCCCACCCTACTTCTTCCCTTTTTGTTTGGACTTCGCAGCTTGCTGCTCTTGGAGTTCCTGCGGATCCAAATAGCGGAAGGTTCTGGCCGTGGCATTCAACGCCAAGGTAGCGCTGTCCTTGCTGGCCGGCGCCAAAGCGATATTGTTCAAGGTCACGATACGGGAGAGGTTGGCAACATCGGCCGCAAAAAAGCCGATGTCGTGGTACTTGCCATTGACCTTCAGCGTAATCGGCAATTCCGCGTAGTAGTCCCTCACCACCGTCTGGCCAGGCTTGAACAGGTCAAATTGCAGGCTGCGGCCAATACCCGCCTGGTTGATGTCCGACAGCAGCGCTGCCATCTCCGCTTTGCTGGGCAGTTGCTTTTCCAACTGGGTCACATACTGCAAGACCTGCTCACGCTGTTTGCGCAGCGCATCCAAGTTGACGGCTTTGCGCAGACGGGTCTTGTAGTCTTCCTTGAGTTTGAGCTCCTGGGCCTGCGAGGCAGTCAACTCTTCCTCAAAACTGCTCAGATAGGCATACCAGCCCAAACCAATCACCACGGCCGCAATAAGCACCAACAAAACCGCACGCGGTGCGGCCGGCCAGACAGAAGGATCCTTGGGATCCAGATTTTGAAACTGGCGCTGAAAGCCTTGCAGCGCCTCTCCCACTTGAATATTTTTTTTCGTTGCCATGGTCGCCCTTATTTTTTCAGCGCCTGCGCGTTATGGGCCTGCTCCACGTCGCTGGAGCGAACCAAGCCGAAACGCAGGTTGAAGCCAGCGACCCGCTTTTTCTCGCGCGCATTGACCTGTGTGGTCGTACCGACCACCTCGACCAATTCAGGCTTGGAGAGCCAGGGCGTCTTGGTCGCCAGGCTGTTGAGCAACTCGGACACCCGCTCATTCGACTGCGCGATGCCCTGGATCTGCACGGTCTGATCTTGTTGCTTGAGGCTTTCGATATAGACGCCATCGGGCAGCTGCAGCACCAGCTCATTGAGCAAATGCACGGGCAGATTGCGGTCGGACTGCAGGTCTTCTACGGCCTTTTGCCGCGCCTTCAGCGCCGCAATTTCCGCATCGATCTTGGCCACATCGGCGATCTTGACATCCAGCGCCTTGATCTCGCGCGTCAGCAGCGCATTGCGCTGGCCCTGCAGATCGATCTTGTACTGGTAGAACATGTACACGGCACCGCAGACCAGCGCGCCCACCAGGGCCGCGGCCACCATCGATGCCTGGAAGCTTTCTTTGCGCTTTTTTCGCGCAGCTTCGCGGTGGGGGAGCAGATTGATCAAGATCATGCTGCATACCTCCGCAGTGCCAGGCCGCAGGCGGTGAGATAGGTTGTGAAGTCCTTGCTCTTGGCCCTGGACCGCACGGCGGCATCCATCACCATGTCTTCAAACGGGTTGGCAGCGGACGCGGCAAAGCCGGTCGCATCGATCACCGCATCCGTCAGGCCGCTCAGCACCGCAGAGCCGCCCGCGAGCAGGATGTGGTCAATGCGGTTGTGCGGCGTACTGGTAAAGAAGAACTGCAAAGCGCGATTGATCTCCTGCCCGATGCTCTCTACAAAAGGCTTGAGGACTACCTGCTTGTAGTCGGCAGGCAGATCGCCACCGCGTTTTTTCTGCTCGGCCTCTTCTTGCGAGAAGCCATATTGCCGCATGATCATCTGTGTGAGCTGGCCGCCGTTGAAGGACTGGTCACGCTCATAGATCACCTGGTTGTTGTGGATGATCTGCAGGAACGACGCATTGCCACCGATTTCAAAGATGGCGATAAAGGCATCCTTGCCCTTGCTGGGCATATTGCCGATCAAGCGCCGCGCCGCCAGCGCTGTGGCGTTGGACTCGATCTCCAGCACCACGGGCTTGAGGCCTGCGGCTTCCGCCAGGCCCTGCCGGTCTTGCACGGTTTCCTTGCGGGCAGCGGCAATCAACACGTCAACATCCCCCACCGAGTTGGCGGATGGGCCGATGACATAGAAATCCAGATTCACCTCATCGAGGGAAAATGGTATGTATTGGTTAGCTTCTGATTCAACTTGAAACTCCATCTCGAGCTCGGAGAGCCCCGATGGCAGCACGATTTTCTTTTGGATGACGGCAGAAAGCGGCAACGCCAGTGCCGCTTGCTTGGTGCGCGTGCCGCTCTTTTTGACCAGGCGCCGCAAGGAATCGGCCACCTCGTCAAAACGCTCGATGCCCGACTCAGTGACCCAGCCAGGCTCCAGCAGCTCTTGTGCACAGCGCTCAACAATGTATTGACCGCTGCCGCTCCTCCCCAGTTCAACCAACTTGATGCTCGACGCGCTCACGTCTATCCCCAAGAGGCTAGGCGGCTGGCGTCGGAACAAAGATCCCATTGAGACCAAGATGGGCTCCTCCCTAATTTGCTCTATATTGAGCTACAAAACTTAACACCCCCTATGAATGCTATCAGCAAGATAGTCGCGCAGCAAAGAACCACCTGCTCCCAGGCCCAATTCGTTGTCAAAACAATACGATACAAGGGATACATTGGACGCAGCATGACATTTGTCACAAGCTAATTCAAAACCGGCGCGCACCCCAGCCAAAGCAGCCGCGTGATAGCATCCCCTGCTTATGCAAGCTCCCCTCGACGGTCTGACCCCATGAATCCAGACGCTCCGATTTCGCGCAGAACGCCTGAAAAACCTCCCGCCAAATCTCCCAAGCAAGCCAAGCCATCCAGCTTCACCACCAAGGCCATGAAGTTCTTTGGCTGGCTGCTGGCCTTGCTGGTGGCCGGCGCCATCGCAGGGGCGGCGGTGGTCGCCGTGGGCCTGGCCATGGCCTACCCCAACCTGCCCGATGTCTCCGAGCTGGCCGACTACCGGCCCAAGCTGCCGATGCGCGTCTACTCCTCAGAAGGCGCTCTGCTGGGCGAGTTTGGCGAAGAACGCCGCAATTTGACGCCGATCAGCGAGATCCCCAAGGTGATGGTCGATGCCGTGCTGGCCATCGAAGACACGCGCTTTTTTGAGCACAGCGGTGTGGACTACAAGGGCATGGCGCGCGCGCTGCTTGCCAACCTGGGGCGCGAAAAGGCCCAGGGCGCCTCCACCATCACGATGCAGGTGGCCCGCAATGTCTATCTATCGTCTGAAAAAACCTATACCCGCAAGATATATGAGATCCTGCTGACCTTGAAGCTGGAGCACACGCTGAGCAAGAACCAGATTCTGGAAATCTATATGAACCAGATCTACCTGGGCAACCGTGCCTACGGCTTCTCGGCGGCGTCCGAAACCTATTTCGGCAAGCCACTCAAGGATGTCACGGTGGCAGAAGCGGCCATGCTCGCCGGCCTGCCCAAGGCCCCTTCGGCCTACAACCCGATCAGCAATCCCAAGCGCGCCCGCATCCGCCAGCTCTACATCATTGATCGGATGGAAGAGAACCACTTCATCACGCCCGCCCAGGCCAGCCAGGCACGTGAGGAGTCACTCAAGATCCGCTCCAGCTATGCGGACAACCGCGTGCATGCCGAATATGTGGCCGAGATGGCGCGCCAGCTGATCTTTGCCCAGTACGGCAGCGAGGCCTACACACGCGGCCTCAACGTCTACACCACCTTGATCGCCAGCGACCAGGAAAAGGCCTATGAGGCGCTGCGCAAGGGCATCATGGACTACGAAAAGCGCCAGCACTACCGTGGCCCGGAGAAGTTCATCAGCCTGCCGGCCGCCGGCCAGGAGCGGGACGAAGCCATTGACGAGGTGCTGGCCCAGCACCCGGACAACGGCAATATCCTGTCTGCCGTCGTGCTTGAAGCTGCGCCGCGCAAGGTTGTGGTGATCCGCGCCGATGGCGATCCGATCGAGATCACCGGTGATGGCCTCAAGCCCGTGCAATCAGGCCTGAGCGACAAGGCGCCGCCCAACACCAAGCTGCGCCCCGGCGCCGTGGTGCGCATCATGGAAACCGCCAAGAAGACCTTTGAGCTGACCCAGCTGCCCGAAGTGGAAGGCGCCTTTGTTTCGCTCGACCCGCGCAGCGGCGCCATCAAGGCGCTGGTCGGTGGGTTTGACTTCGACAAGAACAAGTTCAACCATGTGACCCAGGCCTGGCGCCAGCCGGGCTCCAGCTTCAAGCCCTTTATCTATTCGGCGGCACTGGAAAAAGGCTTCTCACCCACCACGGTGATCAATGATGCGCCGCTGAGCTTCCCTGGATCGGCCGGCCAGCAGCCCTGGGAGCCCAAGAACTCCGACGGCCGCTTCGATGGCCCGATGACCATGCGCCAGGCGCTGGCACGCTCCAAGAACCTGGTGACCATCCGCGTGATGCAATCGGTGGGCCCCAAGAAGGCGCAGGAATGGGTGACCAAGTTCGGCTTTGATGCCGACAAGCAGCCACCCTACCTGCCGATGGCCTTGGGCGCGGGCTCCGTCACCCCGATGCAGATGGTGGCGGCCTATTCGGTGTTTGCGAATGGCGGGCACCGGGTCAATCCCTACCTGATTGCCAAGATCACCGACCACCGTGGCAATGTGCTGTCTGAATTTGCACCACCGGCCACTGAGGACCTGCCGCGCGCCATCGACGCCCGCAACGCCTTTGTGATGGACTCGCTGCTGCAGGATGTCGCGCGCTACGGCACTGCCGCCAAGGCCCAGGCCCAGCTCAAGCGCCCGGACATCTATGGCAAGACCGGCACCACCAATGATTCGGTGGACGCTTGGTTTGCCGGCTTCCAGCCCACCAATGCAGCCGTCGTCTGGATGGGCTATGACAACCCTCGCAGCCTGGGTGCGCGCGAATATGGGGGGGGTCTGAGCCTGCCCATCTGGATCAACTACATGCAGCACGCGCTCAAGGACGTGCCGGTAGACAAGATGACGCCGCCCAGCGGCCTGGTCAATGTGGGTGGGGACTGGCTCTACGAAGAATATGCGCGCAGTGCCCCCAACCTGGGCCTGGATTCCCCCGCGTCAACTGCTGGCACCATGGTGCCGCCGCCGAACTCGGAAGAGCGCAACAAGATTCTGGACCTGTTCCGCAACTGACACAGCGCCAGCGTCCAGACAAAAGGCCAGCCCGCATTGCGCGGACTGGCCTTTTTACTCGGGGGTGTCGCGTCAGGCCTTGAAGACCAGGGGCAGACCCGACTGCACACCGGCATCCCGCGTCAGATCGGCAAAGAAATCATGGCCGGTCTTGGTATCGCGCCACACGCTGCCATCGAACTTGTAGTGGTAGCCACCGGACTTGGCCGCCAGCCATACCTCGTGCAGCGGCGGCTGCAGATTGATGATGATCTGGCTGCGGTTGGAAAAAATCAGGGTCAGCAGGCCGCCCACGCGCTGGGCGTCGATATCGGCATCGGTCTCATCGTTGATGCGGTCGCAGGTCTGCTCAACCGCCAGCAAGAGTTTTTCTGCCGCATCCAGGTATTCGAGTTCGTTCATTACAATGCTTCAATGTGGAGTATTTACCAAATTGTATGCAGGACCATTGTCCTTGCCACCGGTGCGGCACTATTGGCCGCTTGCGGCCAGCGCGGGCCGCTGTACCTGCCCACGGAACCGGCAGCAGCCAACCGGGCCACTTTGCCGCAAACGCTGGACCCCAGTGCCCCGGACCGGCCTGAGCCCCAGCTGCAGCCCTCCACCGTGATGCAGCCCGCTGCCAAGCCCTGATCCAGCGCCGGCCCTTGCCCTCTTCGGCCCACCCAGCCTGCCTCCTTGATCCACCTCAAGGTCCAACCCACTACACCCCGTTACAGTCACGCCCGTTGCAATAGATAACTGGGCGGAATAGATGGCGTTGGAACCTGTGGAACTGTACCGTGACGAGCAGCATGCTTGTCTGATGTTCACCGATCTGGTGGAAGAGGATGCGCAGGCCGTGCAGGCCAACCAGTTCCTGATTGTCGACCATGGTACCGGCGCCATCATCGACCCGGGCGGCAACCTCGCCTTCAATGAGCTCTACATGGGCATGGTGCGCTATTTCTCGCCGCACAAGCTGTCCTACCTGATCGCCTCGCATGCCGACCCGGACATCATCGCCTCGCTGGACCGCTGGCTCACCTCTACCCGCGCATCCCTGGTGATCTCCCGCGTCTGGGAGCGCTTTGTGCCGCATTTCACCAAGGTCGGCAAGACGGAAAACCGGGTCATCCCCGTACAGGACCCCGGTGGCATTCTGCCGCTGGGCCAGAGCCAGCTGCACATCCTGCCCGCGCATTTTCTGCATGCCGAAGGCAACTTCCACTTCTACGATCCGATCAGCCGCATCCTGTTCACCGGGGACCTGGGCGTCTCGATGACCGATGGCTATCTCGCCCGCACTCCCGTGACCGACCTGGCCCCGCACATTCCGCGCATGGAAGGCTTCCACCGGCGCTACATGGTGTCCAACAAGGTGCTACGCCTGTGGGTGGCGATGGCGCGCCAACTGGATATTTCATTGATCGTGCCCCAGCACGGCGCGCCCATCATGGGCCCGGCCATTGCGCAGTTCTTTGACTGGCTCGACCACCTGATGTGCGGGGTCGATCTGATGGACAACCAGAACTACACCCTACCAAAGCAAGCGATCTCGCCGCAGCCGCAACGCCCGCAGTAAGCCTGGCCCATACCGCTTACAGCGTGCCGTAGCTGTGCAAGCCCGAGAGAAACATGTTCACACCCAGGAAGGCAAAGGTGGTCACCACCAGGCCCACCAGCGCCCACCAGGCCGAGACGGCACCGCGCAAGCCCTTGACCAGGCGCATGTGCAGCCAGGCGGCATAGTTGAGCCAGACGATCAGCGCCCAGGTCTCCTTGGGGTCCCAGCTCCAGTAGCCGCCCCAGGCCTCGGCCGCCCAGAGCGCGCCCAGCACGGTGGCAATGGTGAAAAACGCAAAGCCCACGGCGATGGCCTTGTACATCAGGTCATCCATGATCTGCAGGCGCGGCGTGCCCCGGTTGATCCAGCCGCGCAGTACGATCATCAGCCCGAAAAACAGCTCCAGCGGCAAGGCCATGCGCAAGGTCTTGTCGAGCGAGGGGTAGAGGCTCTCATCGCCCCAGATGCGGAAGGCCAGCAGCGGCAGCACCAGCACCAGCATGGGCACGAGCACCAGGCCGATCCACAGCGCGCGCTGCGTGGCGGCCTTGAGCAGGTAGGCCAGCGCCACCATAGCCGCCAGCGCAAAGGTGCCGTAGCCGACAAAATTGGCCGGCACATGCAGCTTCATCCACCAGCTCTGCAGCGCGGGCACCAGCGGTTGGATCTCATGGGCCTGGCGCGCGACGGTGTACCACAGCAAAAAGCCCACCGAGGCGCTGACCACCAGCATCACAAAGCCGCCCAGCGCCCGGGTCTGGTAATGCGCTTCAAAGTAGAGGTAGAAAAGCGCCGTCATCCAGGCGAACAGCACAAACACTTCATACAGGTTGCTGACGGGGATATGGCCAATGTCCGGCCCCATCAGGTAGCTCTCATACCAGCGCGCCATCGTGCCCACCAGGGCCATCACAATAGCCAGCCAGGTCAGGCGGCTGCCGACGGCCGTCAGCGCCGATCCCTCGCCCTTGGAGAGCAGACCGATCCAGTAAAACACCGTGCTCATGAAGAACAGCACACTCATCCACAGGATGGCCGACTGGCTGGACAGAAAGTACTTGAGGCCAAACACCGTCTCCGACCGGGCGATCTGCCCTGCGCCATCGACCCGGTACAGGCCAATGGCCAGCAGCGACAGCGCGGCCACCACCAGCATCAACAGCTGCAAGGGCCTCCAGAACCAGCCCAGCCAGATAAAAAACGGCACCGAGGCGATGAGGATGCCTTTTTCGTAGCCATCCATATGGTGGCCGTACAAAAACAGCGCAAAACCGCCGCCAACGGCCAGGGCCAATGCAAACAGCCAGTCCCAGACCGATCGGCTGCTGAAGTAGCCGGGGTTGAGTTGCACCGTTTGAACCACGGTGCCCGCCTGGGCGGGCGGCAGGTTGGTGGAAGCAGTATTCATCGTTGTTCTCCGCTGGGGCTGGTGCCCAGAAGCTTTTGACTCAGGCCCTCAAAATCGCGGTCCACATCCAGGGTGCGGCGGTTGGTGGACAAGGCCATGCGCGCATCGGCACTGCCATCGGCGCGCGGCGCCAGCCAGACCCACAGGCGCCGGTCACGCACATAGAGCATCGCAAACACCCCCAGAATCAGGAACAGGCAGCCCAGGTACACGACCAGCTTGCCCGGCGCCTTGGCCACCTGGAAGACGCTGGCCTGCACCTGGTCAAACTGGGTCAGCTCAAACACCAGGGGCTCGGGGTACAGCAGCGCATCGCTGAGCGACAGCACCGACTGGGTCATGAAGCGTTGCGTTTGCTCATTGGGCTCCAGCGGTGCCAGACCCTCGTCAGCCCGCGCCACCTGCATCAGCTCAAACAGCACACCGTTCAGAATGCGCACCAGCACTTCGCCCGCCTTGGCGCGTTCGCCTTCGGGCACATTTTGCTCCATGAAGGCCGAAATCGCCTGCAAGCCGGTGACGCTGCTCGCGCCCGCCTGGCCATCGCCAGCAAAAATCACCAGCGCCTTGAGCGCCGAGGCATAGAGCTGCTCGCGCAGTGCCGGCCGGCTCGCCTCCACGGCGCCGGCCACATACTGCTGCACGGCCCGCTCGCGCATTGCTGGCGTCTGCAGCGCCGCCTTCAAACGCAAGAAGCCCCGGTAGCTCGACTGGTCATCGGCCGGAATGCGCAGGTAGCGGAACTGGTCGGCCAGGGTCTCGCGCACGCCCCAGAGGTAGACCGGCTGGCCATCGCCCATGTCGACGGGCAGCATGTAGTTGTTGAACTCGCGCGCCTGGCCCGAGGCATCGCGCAGCTTGTAGCTGACGCTGGGGCCCACATTGCGCAGATCGCGCGGCGTGGTCACCTTGTTGCCGGCGCCCAGGTGGTTGTCCAGACTGGATCTCAAATCCACCTTGCGCACATCGGTGCCGCCCTGTGCCGCATCACCCGGGTTGGCGCCCATGTTCTCCACATTGATGGTGCGCAGGCCGGTGAACTCCATCTCCAGCGGTGGCTGGCCTTCGCCCATCGTGATCTGCGTGGAGGCACCCACTTCGCCCTTCACCTCAAAGCTCTTCATGCCCGGCACCAGCGGCACGGCGCGCAGCTGCAGGCGCGATCCGCCGTCTTCAAAGCTCGATTGGTAGATCTCGATGCCCTGGTAGCTGGCGGGATGGTTCACCTCGATGCGTTTTTCCACCGCAGCGCCGGTTTTCTTGTCATGCAGCACCACCTCGCTGGCAAACAGCCGGGGCATGCCGGTGGAGTAGTACTCGACGATGAATTTCTTCAGCTCCACCGAAAACGGCAAGTCCTGCAGCAGAATGCCGTCCGACTGGTTGAGGATGGCCGTGCCCGACTGCGCACCCTCGGCCACGATCAGGTTGCCGCGAAAGGTCGGGTTGCTGGCGGACAGCCGGTGCTGCTCGGGCACATCGGCAATCATGCCGCCGCCGCTGAAGGTGGTCTTGCCGCCCAGCAGCATTTGCGCACGCACAATCAAATCGCCATCGAGCAGGCCACCCAGGCAGATCAGCACAATGGCGCTGTGCGCTGCCAGATAGCCTATCTTGTGGGCGGCACCGGCCTTGGCCGCCACCATCCAGCCATCGCTGCGCTCTTGCAGGCGCACCTTCCAGCCGCTGCCGGCCAGCTGCGATCCCACCCGCTGCGCCGCCTGCGCCGGGGTCTCTGCCAAATGGGCGCTGGCCTGGTGGTGGAAGGCCTGCAGGCTTTGCACGCGCAGGTTTTCTTTGTACTGGCGCAAATCGGCCAGGTATTTGGGCGCATGCTTGGCAATGCACAGGCTGGTGCTGGTCACCAAAAACGCCAGGATCAGCAGAAACCACCAGGCGCTGTAGACCGCATTGAGCTTGAGCGACAGAAACAGTTGCGCCCAGAAGGGGCCAAACTGGTTGACGTAGTTGACGGCCGGCTCATGCTGGCGCAATACGGTGCCGATGACCGAGGCAATGCAGATAATGGACAGCAGCGCAATCGCAAAGCGCATCGACGACAGCATCTCATAGACGGCACGGGTGCCCAGCTGAGGCTGCAGCTGCGTTGGCGGGGGAGAAGATTCAGACATGGTACGACGCTATCGGTGAAAAGCAGGAGCAGGACCGCTGCTGCGCTGCCAGTCCGCACCCCATGGAGTCGCCACCAGAGTACAAGTTCGCAGAACGCCAAGTTTAGTCTGCAACCCTAGGGATAGCCCGGGGGGCCAGAAAATGCCCAGCAACGCGCTCAATGTCTTTGCGCGGGGGCTTTCCCCGTGGCGGCACAGGCCCAACGCGCAGGGCGCCGGCCTAGCGCAGGCCCGCAATATAGTCCGACACCGCCTTGATTTCCTTGTCGTTCATCTTGGCGGTGACGCCAGTCATCTGCAGGCTGTTGCCGCGCTTGCCATCGCGGAAATCATGCAAGGTCTTGCTGACGTAATCAGCGTTCTGGCCCGAAAGCCGGGGGTACTGGGCCGGAATGCCCGCGCCATTGGGGCTGTGGCAGCCCGCGCAGGCGGCAATCTGGCGGTCGGGCAGGCCGCCGCGGTAGATGCGCTCGCCCAGGGCCACGGCGTCCTTGTCCTTGGCAAAACCGAGCTTGCCGGGTTTGCTGGCCAGCCAGGCCGAGATATTGAGCATGTCCGCATCCGACAGGCCGGCAACCATGCCCTGCATCACCGGGTCCTTGCGCTTGCCGGATTTGAACTCCTGCAGCTGCTTGAGCAGGTACTCAGGATGCTGCTGCGAGAGTTTGGGGTTGATGGCGATGGAGGCATTGCCGTCGGCATTGTGGCAAGCGACGCAGACGGCGGTGTAGCTGGCCTCCCCCTTGGCCAGATCCGGCTTGGGCGACCGGTTGGGCGTCTCGGACGCCGAATACACAGAAACGGAAGAAAAAGCCAGTACAGCCGTTGTCAGCAAAGGGGCGATCAACTTCATATCGTGGGTCTTTGTCTGGTTTATGGGTATAAGGCCAAAGCGGCCAGATTCTACAATGATGCCTTAGATAGACTCGAACGCACATGACGACAACACCTAGTACCCCCCAAGCCGTTGCAGACACGCCAAGCCCAGGCATTGATGGCAAGGCGGCTTTGGGCTGGATGCACACCGCCCGCTTTTTCACCACCGCTGCGCAGCTGCACCAATTGCCTGTCGTCGATGTGCCCGAGTTCGCCTTTGTGGGCCGCTCCAATGCGGGCAAGTCCACATCGATCAATACGCTCACCCAGCAGAACCAGCTGGCCTTTGCCTCGAAAAAGCCCGGCCGCACCCAGCATATCAACCTGTTTTCGCTGGGCAAGAAGGGCGTGACCGATGCCGTGCTGGCCGACCTGCCCGGTTACGGCTATGCCGCTGTCTCGCGCGAGGACAAGAAGCGCTGGCAGCAGGTCATGGTGAACTACCTCGTCAGCCGCCCCAGCCTGACGGGTATCGTGCTGCTCTGCGACCCGCGCCTGGGCCTGACCGAGCTGGACGAAGCGCTGCTCGACATCATCCGCCCCCGCGTGGAGCAAGGCCTCAAGTTCTTGATTTTGCTCACCAAGGCCGACAAGCTGACCCGCGTCGAGCAGGCCAAGATCCTGTCCATCACCAAGCTCAATGCCGGCGGTGGTGAGGTGATGCTGTTCAGTGCGTTAAAGAAGCAGAATGTGGACAAGGTCGCCCAGCTGCTGTGGCAGTGGTCGCACCCCGAAGGCCTGGTCAGCCCCGAGGCCGCGCCTGCAGCGCCAGAAACACCACCAGCCCCAGCAGCCGCTGCTGGCGATGAATAATCTGTACGGGCGCCCGCCAAGGCGCACCACCACCACCAGGCCCGCAAGGGCCTTTTTCTTTTATGAATAGAGCGAGGGCTCGCCTTCGGGCCGGGTCTTGAAGCGCTTGTGCACCCAGTAGTACTGGGGCACCATGGTGCGGATCTGGGCTTCCAACTCACGGTTCTGGCGCGTGGTATCAGCCACTACATCGTCAGTGGGAAAGTCCTGCCAGGCCGGAGAGATGGTGACTTCGTAACCCTGCGGCGTCAGCCGCGTGTACATGCCGATCACCTTGGCCTTGCCTAGCCGCGCAAAGCGCGACAGCGAGGGAATGGTCGCGGCCACCTGGCCAAAATATGGCACAAACAGCGAGTCGCTGGGGCCAAAGTCCATGTCCGGCAGCAGGTACAACAGCCCATGGTCCTTGCGCAGGCTGGCGATGATGGGCTTGATGCCATCGTCGCGGTTGAGCATGCGCACATCGCCAAAACGCTGGCGGCCCTTGCGGATCCAGGCATCGACATCGGCATTGGGCTGGGTCGAGAAGATCGACGTGAAGGGCCGGCTGCAGTGGATAGTGAGCGCCGTGCCCCCGGCATCCATGCTGTAGAAATGCGGCGCAAAGATGATGGTCGGCGTATCGCCTTCCAGCTCTTCGAGCGCGCCCGTCATGCGGGTGCGTTTCTCCAGCGTTTTTTGTGGTGCAAACCACAGCCAGCTGCGGTCCAGCCAGGTTTGGCAGAACACCACAAAGCTTTGCTTGGCCCAGGCCCGGCGCTGCTCAGCGCTGGCTTCGGGAAAGCACAGCTCCAGATTGCGCAGCGCAATGCGGCGGCGCGAGGGCACCAGATAGAACAGCACCCGGCCCATCAACCAGCCCAGGCCGCGCAAGACCGACAAAGGCAGGTGCGACATCAGCCACATCCACCCGATAAACAACTTACCCATGCTTTTGACCTTCCGAGGGAGCGGCAGTGAGGCTGCGCGGCTGCTTGTAGCGCGCATAGCCCCAGAGGTACTGCTCGGGGCTGTCGCGGATCAAGCGCTCCATTTCCTGGTTGATCTGCAGCACGGCGGCTTCGGCCTCCTGGGCCAGCGGGGTCTGCAGGCCGCGCACATACAGATCAAAGCCCCGGCCCAGGGGCCGGCGCACACAGCGCGCCAATATAACAGCCGCACCCGTCTGCTGGGCCAACTTGGCAGCCAAGGTCATCGAGTAGGCGGGTTTGCCAAAAAACGGCACCCACATGCCCTGGCCATCGGGCGGCACCTGGTCGGGCAGCAGTCCCACGCTATGGCCTTGGCGCAGGGCCTTGATCATCTGCCGCACCCCCGCCATCGTCGTTGGTGCCGATGCCAGGCCGGGGCGCGCGCGCGCCGTCTCCATCAGCTTGGCCAGCCAGGCCTGGCGTGCCGGGCGGTAGAGCACCGTGATGGGGCCATGCACCACGCCCCAGCGCCGCGCCATGTACTGGGCCGAGAGCTCAAAGCAGCCCATGTGCGGGGTCAAAAACACAATGCCCCGGCCATCGGCCAGCGCCTGCTCGATCACCTCGGCGCCATGGATATCGCAAGGCAGCGGCGCGCCAAACCAGAGGCGCGGCACCTCAGCCACCATGCGGCCGGCATGGGCCACGGCTTTTTTCACATCGGCAAAGCGGTAGCCCGCCTGCTGGGCATTGGCCAGAAAGCGCCGGCGGTAGGTGGGCGAGGCCACGAAAGTGAGCCAGCCCAGGCCAGCGCCCAGGCCATGCAATAGCCACAACGGCAACGCAGCAAATAGTCGAAACAAGAAAGGCATTAGAATGTGTCGGTCGCTGAGTTAAAGAGCAACTTGCAGGGCGACGTTAAAAACAAACTGCTAAAGCGTTCGCCAGGCTCCTTTAAGGCTCGGGCAACGCAATTGCCCAAGCTTTGAAGGAGTTTTTTGTTTATGGCAAACAGCGATTTTCTGTTTACCTCGGAATCAGTGTCCGAAGGCCATCCCGATAAAGTAGCCGACCAGATCTCTGATGCGATTTTGGACGCTATTTTCACCCAAGATCCACACAGCCGCGTGGCGGCAGAGACACTGACCAACACCGGCTTGGTGGTATTGGCAGGCGAGATCACCACCGGCGCCAACGTGGACTACATCCAGGTGGCCCGCGACACCATCAAGCGTATCGGCTACGACAACACCGACTACGGCATCGACTACAAGGGCTGCGCCGTGCTGGTGGCCTATGACAAGCAAAGCCAGGACATCGCCCAGGGCGTGGACAAGGCCAGCGATGACGAGCTGAACACCGGCGCAGGTGACCAGGGCCTGATGTTTGGCTATGCCTGCGACGAAACGCCCGAGCTGATGCCCGCGCCGATCTACTACGCGCACCGCCTGGTCGAGCGCCAGGCCCAGCTGCGCAAGGATGGCCGCCTGCCTTTCCTGCGCCCTGACGCCAAGAGCCAGGTCACCATGCGCTATGTGGACGGCAAGCCCCACAGCATCGACACCGTCGTGCTGTCCACCCAGCACAGCCCCGACCAGTCGGAAACCGCCACCAAGATGAAGGCCAGCTTCACCGAAGCCATCATCGAAGAGATCATCAAGCCCGTGCTGCCATCGGAATGGCTGCAGGACACCAAGTACCTGATCAACCCCACCGGCCGCTTCGTCGTGGGCGGCCCCCAGGGCGACTGTGGCCTCACCGGCCGCAAGATCATTGTGGACACCTACGGCGGTGCCTGCCCCCACGGCGGCGGTGCCTTCTCCGGCAAGGATCCAACGAAGGTGGACCGTTCTGCCGCCTACGCTGCCCGCTACGTCGCCAAGAACGTGGTCGCTGCCGGCCTGGCGCGCCAGTGCCAGGTGCAGGTGGCCTATGCGATCGGTGTGGCCCGTCCGATGAACATCACCGTCTACACCGAAGGCACCGGCGTGATCCCCGATGCCGACATCGCCAAGCTGGTGGCCGCGCACTTTGACCTGCGTCCCAAGGGCATCATCCAGATGCTGGACCTGCTGCGCCCGATCTACAGCAAGACGGCAGCTTATGGCCACTTTGGCCGTGAAGAACCTGAGTTTACGTGGGAGCGTACGGACAAGGCTGCGCTACTGCGCGCTGCTGCTGGCTTGAAGTAATTCAGTTCAGATTAGTCTGCTTTAAAAATCCGCTCGGAGTGATCCAGCGGATTTTTTCATGCGCGCTCGTCAGTCCGGGCAACGCACTCACAATCCTCTCGCACTCAGCGCCAGCTGCTGCCTGAACTCCGGCCGCACCCGGTACAGCTGCGCCGGCCGGTGCGCGCCACCGGCCTGCATTTCGCCCGGCACGGGCTCCAGCATGCCCAGCTCGTCCATCTTGCGGCGAAAGCTCACCTTGTTCAGCGGCTCGCCCAGGATGCTTTCATAGACCTGCTGCAGCTGCGGCAGGGTAAAGCTCTCGCCAAAAAAATGCACCGGCAGCGAGGAGTACTGGCTCTTGCTGCGCACCCGCGCCAGCGCTGCCTGCAGGATCTGTGCATGGTCAAACGGCAGCTGGCCAGTGGCAGCGACGGGTACCAGCTTCAGCCCCGGCCTTGGCGTGGGCAGCTTTTGTTGCGGGATCAGTGCGCAATAGCTGATGGCGACCGACCAGCCGCGCGGGTCCCGCGCCGGGCCGGTAAAAGTGGCCAGCTGCTCCAGGTACGCGTCTTCAATCCCCGCCTTGCTGCGCAGCACGCGGGCGGCACTGGCATGGGCATCGGCGTCCTCTTGCGCATGGATGTAGCCGCCCGGCAAAGCCCAGACCCCGGCAAACGGCGCGCGCTCGCGCTGCACCAGCACGACGCTCAGCACCCCGTCCACCAAGGTCAGCACGACCACATCCACGGTGGTCAGCACCTGGATGGAGGCGGCTTCACTTTGCATCATTTCTGTACCAAGTCTTTTTCATGAAGGGCAGTATGCCGCTGCAGCCACCCAGAATCAATAAAAACACAGACTTCAGGCAAAAGATTTGCTCCGACCTCTTTTAATTAGTTAGTTGCAAAAATGTTTTAACAAGCGTAGACTACCTCACATCGAAGGAGAAAGACATGCGCCAACGCACACAGCTGCTCATCATCGACCCGCAAAACGACTTTTGCGATCTGCCACCAGACTGGCGCCCCAGCAGCGCGGCAAGCCCCGCGCCATTTGCCCCCAGCCTGCCGGTGGCCGGCGCCCATGCCGACATGCAACGCCTGGCGCAATGGCTGCTGCAGCATGCTGCTCAGCTCGATGGCATCACCGTCACGCTCGACTCCCACCAGGCCTATGACATTGCCCACCCCGCCTTCTGGCAGCAAGGCGATGGCAACCCGGTGCAGCCTTTTACCGCCATCACGGCGGCCCAGATGCGCGACGGCAGCTTCCAGCCCCGCAACCCGGACGAGCAGGCCCGTACCCTCGCCTATCTGGATGCGCTGGAAGCCCAGGGCCGCTACACCTTGATGGTCTGGCCGCTGCACTGCGAGATCGGCAGCATCGGCCATGGCGTGCATGCCGACATATTGAACGCCTGCCGCCAATGGCAAAGCCAGCGCCAGCGCCAGCGCGCAGTCAAGCATGTGTTCAAGGGCATGAACCCCTACACCGAGCACTACAGCGCCATCTGCGCCGAGGTGCCCGATCCGCAGGATGCGGAAACCGGCCTCAACACCGCCCTGCTCCAGCAGCTGGCGCAGGCCGATACCCTGGTGATTGCCGGCGAAGCGGGCAGCCACTGCGTGCGCGCCACCACCGAGCACATCGTGCAGCATATGGCGGCACTTTGGGGCGCGGAGGATTTCTCGCGCATGGTCCTGCTGACCGACTGCATGAGCCCCGTCGCCGGTTTTGAAGCGGCCCAAGACACCTTTTTGCAGCAGATGCGCGCCCTCGGTGTACGCTGCTGCACCAGCACGGCTTTCAGTTTGTAAGCCGTTTGGCCATTGGTGCTTGAGGGACAAGCGCTGATGGATCGTATTTTTGACAGAGAAAGACGCGGTATGCAGCCCATCATCACCAGCCTGCTCGACACCGATTTGTACAAGTTCACGATGTGGCAGGCCATGCTCCATCGCCATCCGCAGACACAGTCCACCTACCGCTTTGTCTGCCGCTCGCAGACCGAGTTTCCGCTGGTGGATCTATTGGCCGAAGTGCGCGCCGAGATCGACGCGCTGTGTGCGCTGAAGTTCAAAAAGGACGAGCTCGACTACCTGGCCAGTCTGCGCTTCATGAAGAGCGATTTCATCGACTTTCTGCGCATCTTCCAGTTCCAGCGTGATTTCATCGAGGTCGAACCCGATGGCGACGGCCTGCATATTGTTGCCCATGGCCCCCAGGTGCATGTGATGGGCTTTGAGATCTTTGTGCTGTCCATCGTCAACGAGCTGTACTTCCGCCGCTTTGCGCAGGCCAGTGCGCTGGCCGAGGGGCGCAAGCGCCTGGGGGCAAAAATAGTGCGGCTGCAGGAGCTGGCGCAAGAGGCCAAGCACCGCCACCCCTTTGAGCTGTTTGACTTTGGCGTGCGCCGGCGCTTTTCGGCCCCCTGGCAGCGCGAGGTGGTGCAGGCCTTTGCCACGCAGACGGCGCAGTGGTTCAAGGGCACGTCCAACGTGCTGCTGGCGCGCGACCTGAACCTGGTGCCCATTGGCACCATGGCCCACGAGTACCTGCAAAGCTACCAGGCCCATGGCGTGCGCCTGCGTGATTTTCAGATCGCTGCGCTGGAAGACTGGGTGCAGGAGTACCGGGGCGACCTGGGCATTGCGCTGACCGACACCGTCGGCATGGATGCCTTCCTCGCCGATTTCGACATGTACTTTGCCAAGCTGTTCGACGGCTTGCGCCATGACTCGGGCGACCCCTATGAATGGGGCGAAAAAGCGCTGGCCCACTACGCCAAGCTGCGCATCAATGCGCATGCCAAGCGCCTGGTGTTCTCCGATGGCCTGACCCTGGACAGCGCGCTGGCCCTCTACCAGCACTTTGCCGATCGCATCCAGTGCGGCTTTGGCATCGGCACCCAGCTGGCCAACGACATGGGCCTCAAGCAGCTCAACATCGTGATGAAGCTCACCCATGCCAACGGCCAGCCAGTGGCCAAGCTCAGCGACAGCCCCGGCAAAACCCTGTGCGACGACGAGACCTACCTAGCCTACCTCAAGCAAGTGTTCCATGTGACGCCGTAAGGAGCCGCGATGCTCAAGATCACCCTGGCCCAGCTCAACCCCACCGTGGGCGACATGGATGGCAACATCGACCAGATGCTGGCCGCCGCCCGCCAGGCGCAGGCCGACGGCGCGCAATTGGTCGTGTTTGCCGAGCTGTCGCTGACCGCCTACTACCCCGGCGACCTGCTCGACGAGCCCGATTTTCTGGCACGCGTCGATGCCGGCATTGCGCGCCTGTTGCAAGAGAGCCAGCAGCTGCCCGATCTGCACTGGGTGCTGGGCGCGCCCACCCGCGCCGCCGGCCCCGGCAAGCACCTGCACAACAGCCTCTTGGTGCTGCACAACGGCGCCATCCGTCTGCAGTACGACAAGCAGCTGCTGCCCACCTACAACATCTTTGACGAGCGCCGCCACTTTGAGCCCGGCCGCGACGTGGCCAAGGTGCTGCGTATCGGCCAGATGCAGGTCGGCTTTCTGATCTGCGAGGACGGCTGGAACGACAGCGGCGCCGACTACGCCACCAATCCCTTCGAACGCATGGCCGATGCCGCGCCCGATGTGGTCGTCAGCATCAATGCCAGCCCCAGCCACCTGGGCAAGCGCGAGGAGCGCCACCAGATCTTCAGCCATGCCGCGCGCCGCCATGGCCTGCCGATTCTGTATGTCAACCAGATCGGGGGCCAGGACCAGATCGTGTTCGACGGCGCATCGTTTGCGGTGCAGCCCGAGCGCGGCATTGTTTGGGAGGCGCCGCGCTTTGTGCAATCCGTCTGCACGCTGGGCTTTGACAGTGGCGACTTCTGCCTGCCCGATGGCACACAGCCCGCCACCCCTCCGGCTGAAGGCCTGCCGACGATGGAGTTCTACCGCCAGCAGACCATTTTGGGCCTGCGCGACTATGCGCGCCGCTGCGGCTTTCGCCAGGTGGTGGTCGGCAGCTCCGGCGGCATCGATTCGGCACTGACCCTGGCCTTGGCGGCCGAGGCGCTCGGCCCCGAGAACGTGGTCGGCATCACCATGCCCTCGCACTATTCATCGAGCGGCTCGGTGGACGATTCGGTGGCGCTGTGCCGCAACCTGGGCATTGCGCTGCACACGCACCCGATTGCCGACCTAGTACAGGGCTATGCCCAGCAGTTTGAGGCCAGCTTTGGCGCGCCCTTGCAAGGCCTGCCGCTGGAGAACGTCCAGGCCCGCATCCGCGGCACCATCCTGATGGAGTACAGCAATGCTTTTGGCCACCTGCTGCTGACCACGGGCAACAAGTCCGAGATCTCGGTGGGCTACTGCACCTTGTATGGTGACACCAACGGCGGCCTGGGCCTGATCGGCGACCTGTACAAGACGGAGGTGTTCGCGCTCTCGCGCCATATCAACGCCAGCGCCGGGCGCGAGATCATCCCCGAGGCCATCATAGACAAGCCGCCATCGGCCGAGCTGGCCCCCGACCAGAAGGACGAGGACAGCCTGCCACCCTATGCGGTGCTCGATGAGATCCTCAAAATCCTCATCGAAGGCCAGCGCCTGTCGAGCCTGGAGTACGACGCCGCGCGCCTCTTTGTCGATCGCTTTGTACAGACCGAGGCAGGACGCCAGACCCTCACCAAGGTGCAGTGCATGGTCCACCGCAGTGAGTACAAGCGCCGCCAGGCGCCTCCCATCCTGCGGCTGCGCCCGCGCGCTTTTGGCACCGGCCGGCAAATGCCGATTGCGGCCTACTACCCATGAAGACACAGCGCGGCGCCCCGGCACATCCACAGCGCATAATCCCAAGCCAGCACCCCAGCAGGCACCAAGACAACGAGACATGATCGCAGCTACCGAGCACTATGACCTGGCCGTATTGATTGGCCGCTTCCAGCCGCCACACCTGGGCCACCTGGCCCTCTTGCAGCAGGCGCTTGCCCGCGCCAGCAAGGTGGTGGTGGTATTGGGATCTGCGCTGCAGGCCCGCAGCCCCAAGAACCCATTCACCTGGCAAGAGCGTGCGCAGATGTTTGCTGCAGCGCTCTGCCCCACCGATGCAGCGCGCCTGGTGTTTGTGCCCATCCGCGATTACTATGACGAGCCGCGCTGGGTGACTGCCGTGCGCGAGGCCGTCACCAGCCACAGCACACCGGGTGCGCGCATTGGCCTGGTGGGCCACTTCAAGGACGAGAGCAGCAGCTACCTGGCCCACTTCCCCGGTTGGGAGCTGGTCAGCCTGCCGCGCCAGAACAGCATCGACGCCACCCCCATCCGCGACGCCTACTTTGGCACGCAAGGCGACGGCTCTGCAGCAAGTCTCGCCCCCTTGGCCGACATGCTGCCCGCCAGCTCGCTGCAGTTTCTGCAGCAGTTCCGCACTACCCCAGAATACGCCGCGCTGCAAACCGAATGGCAGATGCTGCGCCGCTACCAGGCCTCCTGGTCGGCAGCGCCCTACCCGCCGGTCTTTGTCACCGTCGATGCGCTGCTGCGCTGCGGCAACGAGGTGCTGCTGATTCGCCGTGGCCATGCGCCCGGCCAAGGCCTGCTGGCCTTACCCGGCGGCTTTGTCGAGCCGCGCGACAGCCTTTGGCAATCCTGCCTGCGTGAGCTGCAGGAAGAGACGCATTGCGCGCTGGACGAAACCCAACTGCAGGCCAGCCTGCAATCGGTGACCGTGTTCGACCACCCTGACCGCAGCCAGCGTGGCCGCACCATCACCCATGTGCATTATTTCGACCTGCAGCGCAGCCCCAAGCCCGCCGTGCGCGCCGACGATGACGCGGCCGAGGCCTTCTGGCTCAGCATCGACGCGATACGCGCCCGCGAGGCCGAGTTTTTTGAGGACCATTTCCAGATTCTGCAAAAACTGGTGGCAGCCTCGCATTGATGGGCAGCGTCAACGCAACACTGGCGCAGCCTTCCTCCACAACAGCCAACCTTGTAGGCCGCCCGCTGCGCGGCCTGCATCCACAGACTCACCAGGCTCACTCCCTGGCCATTGATCCATGACGACAGCGCTTCACATCCGCCCCGCCACCATTGACGACACCGACACCATCCTGCGCTTTGTGCGCGATCTGGCGGTCTATGAAAATGCCGAGCACGAGGTGCTCTCTACAGCCGCCCATGTGCACAAGACCATGTTCAGCGCGGGCGCCACGGCGCATGGCCTGATCTGCGAGCAAGATGGCCAGGCCATTGGCTTTGCGGTGTATTTTTTCAACTACTCCACCTGGCAGGGGCGCAATGGCCTCTACCTGGAAGACTTGTACGTGGACCCCCGCCACCGCGGCAGCGGCGCCGGCAAGGCCCTGCTGCGCCATCTGGCGCGTATTGCCGTGGACAAGGACTGCGGGCGCTTCGAGTGGAGCGTGCTGGACTGGAACACGCCATCGATCGAGTTCTATGACAGCCTGGGCGCCAAGCCGCAGAGCGAATGGATTCGCTACCGGATGACCGGCGAGGCGCTGGAGGCCTTTGCCAAGGGTTGAGGACAAGGCTCAGCCCGGGGGGGCCAAGCCACCGCCTCAGACCGCTGCGGGGTCAAAATCCAGCTGGTAGTTCTGCGGGCCGCGTGCGGCGATCTTCAAGGCGCCCATGCGGTTGCCCAGTTCCACACAGCTGCGCAGCGGGCGGCCCTGCTCCAGGCCCCAGAGCAAACCACCGCGCCAGGCATCGCCGCAGCCGGTCGGGTCGACCACGGCCGTGGCCTGGATGCCAGGCACATGGGTGCGCTCACCGTTTTCCCAGAGCTCACAGCCCTCGGCACCCAGGGTCACCATCAGGCCCTGCACCTGGGTGGAGATCTCGGCAAACGACAAACCCGTGCGCTCGCTCAGCATCTTGCCTTCATAGTCGTTCACGGTCACCCAGGTCGCCAGGCTGATGAAGTGGCGCAGGTCATTGCCATCGAACATCGGCAAGCCCTGGCCGGGGTCAAACACAAAGGGAATACCGGCCGCATGCAGCTGCTCGGCGTGCTGCAGCATGGCGTCACGCCCATCGGGCGCCACGATGCCAATGGCTGCGCCACAGTCCTTGGTGATGGTGTTTTCATGGGCCTGCATCATCGCGCCAGGGTGGAAGGCGGTGATCTGGTTGTTGTCCATGTCGGTGGTGATCATGCACTGGGCCGTGTAGTGGTCGTCGAGCTTTTTGATAAAGCGCGTATCGATACCCAGCTGCTTGAAATGCGCGACATAGCCGTCACCATCATGGCCCACCACCGCCATTGGCAGCGCCTGGCCGCCCAGCAGGTGCAGCGCATAGGCAATATTGCCGGCGCAGCCGCCAAAATCGCGGCGCAAGGTCGGCACCAGAAAGGACACGTTCAGGATATGGATCTGATCGGGCATGATCTGGTCGGCAAAGCGGCCCGAAAAGGTCATGATGTTGTCAAATGCGAGCGAGCCGCAGATCAGCGAAGCCATGAAGCTATTCTTTCTGTTATCAAAAATTCAAGGGTAAAACGCCAGTACACGGTAGCCCACGACATCACCTGCCGCCTCTGCCACCTGGATGACCATCTCGGCCGTCCACTCACCATGCGCCTCCAGCGCAGCAGGTGCCTGCAGCTCCTGCGGGCTCAGCACGCGGCGCAGCACCAGCTTTTCTGCCGCGTCATTGAGGCTCAGCTCCAGCGACGGCACTGCGACCGGGTAGTCAACGCCATTGCGCAAGACCACGCGCAGCCGGAACTGGCGCGGCCCCACGGCATTGAAGCTGGTGCTGTCGATGGAGACAGCCTGCAGCTGCCGGGGCGGCGCAATCTCGCAACCCGCCAGGCGGCAAGCCGCTTGCAACGCCGGGCGCCATTGGGGTTGGGCCAGGGCCAGGCGGTCACGCTGGGTCAGCGCGATCTGCAGCAGCAAGGCCGCCAACAGCAGCAAGCTGAGCAACAGCGACAGCACGACCACCCAGGGCTTGCGCCAGAAGGCCTTGCGCTTGGCGGCGCGCACAAAACCGGGCTCGGCGGCGGCACCCATGCCGGCAGCAGCAGCGGTGTCGGCAGCCGCTGCATCAGCAGCTGCAACGGCCTCATCCATCTGCGCCACATAGTTGGTGGCTGCAGCCAGCGAGGGCTCCAGCTTGCCGGCATCCAGGGTTCTGCCCGCCATCTCGGGTGCCAGCAGCAGCTCATCCTCTTGCCGCACCGCCGGGGCGGGGTCGGACAGATCATGGGCGCTGCTCTGCCTCAAATACGGCGGAGGTGAAGCAGGCGCCTGCAGCTGCAGGTCTTTTGCGGCCGGGGCAGCGGGTGCCACCACCTCGCCTACCACCAGCGCCGGGGCCTCAGCCACCTCAGCGGGCTGCGCTGGAACTGGCGGCACGGGCGGCACAGGCGCCTGCGCAGGCTTTTGGCGCTCGGCAATGGCCTCCAGCAAGCGGCCCTCGCGGGCTTGCAGCTCCGCCAGGTCGTCCGTCGCCGAAAAGTCCACCCGGCTGCTGCGCAGCGATTCCGGGCGCTGGTCCGCCATCGGCTGCCATTCGCTCTCCAGACCGCTGCGGTCCTGGCCTGCGGGTGGCGCGACAGGGGTCTGCGCCTGGGCCTCTTCCTCATAGGCCTGCATCCAGGACGAATCCACATAGCCCGAATCCCCGCTCGCATTGGCGCGGCGCGGAAACACCAGCACCGACAGCTCGGGCACCTGGGCGTTGGGGTCCACCTGCAGCGAGTTCTCGGTCCGCAGCACTGCAGCCCCCTCCTGCACGGGCTCGGCACTGCGTGCAGGAGCGGCAGGCGACACCATCTGCGATGGCGCGACCGCCGGGGCCTGCGCGGCGACAGCGGCATGGTCCACAGCCGGCACCTGCGCGCCTGTGGGCACTGCCGCCGGCGCGCCGGCCGCCAGGTGCGTCAGCGCATCAAACACCGCCTTGCACTTGCCACAGCGCACCCAGCCATCGGAGATGCGCAATTGGTCATCCACCACCTTGAAGCGGGTCTGGCACTGGGGGCAACGCGTTATCTGGCTCATCGCAGTGGATTGTAGGGTCAGAAGTTCAGCGGCCTGTCCCGGTGGCGGAATCTGCTGCGCGCCGTGCTGTCATCAGCACCCAGCCGTCTTCGGTATCGGCCACGTCCAGCTGCAGATAAGGGGCGTAGGCGGCTTTCAGCTCATCGGTCTGGCGCTCCAGGATGCCGGCCAGCACCAGGTGGCCACCCTGGGCCACATGGGCGCAGAGCAAGGGGGCCAGCACCTTCAGCGGGGTGGCCAGGATATTGGCCAGCACCGTCTGGTACTCGCCCTGGGCGGCATCAGGCAAGCCGGCGCGCAGCTGCACATGGTTGGCCTGGGCGTTGTATTCGGTCGATTCCACGGCAGCGGTGTCAATGTCCACCGCATCAATATCCACCGCACCAAACTTGGCGGCACCAATGGCCAAAATGCCGGAGCCGCAGCCGTAGTCGAGCACACGGCCCAGGTCCTGGCCTTGCGCGCCGCGCTGGGCAATCCAGCGCAGGCACATGCGGGTAGTGGGGTGGGTGCCGGTGCCAAAGGCCAGGCCCGGGTCCAACCGGATGCTGCGGGTCGCGGCCGCTGGTAGCTCATGCCAGGTGGGCACAATCCAGAATTCCGGCGTGATGTCCACCGGGGCGAACTGCGATTGGGTCAGGCGCACCCAGTCCTGCTCGGCCACTTCACGGATGCCCAGCAGGCTGCAGCCTGCAAAGAAATCCTGCAGCTGCAGCAGGCTCTGCGCCTCTTCGGCCGCAGCGCGCTGCGGGAACAGCGCCACGATGCGGCTGCGCTGCCAGCCATCCTTGGGCGGCGGCATGCCGGGCTCGCCAAACAGCGCCTGCTCGGCATCGGTCTGGGCATCGGCATCTTCGACCGAGACGCTGAGCGCATCGAGCGCATCCAGCGCTTCGCTAACGCTCTCGACCCGGTCTTCCGGGCACATCAGGCACAGTTCGTACATGACAGGGTTTCCTTAATGCAAAAAGCTGGCATTCCCTTGGAAATGCCAGCATCTATCACGATGAAAGGGGGCGCATCAGCGCTTGCGCGCAGCCAGCCACTCTTCCAGATAGTGGATATTGGTGCCGCCGGCATTGAACTTGGCATCCACCATCAGCTCCGAATGCAGCGGGATATTGGTCGAAATCCCTTCGACCGCCGTCTCCAGCAGCGCGGTGCGCATGCGGGCAATGGCCTGCTCGCGAGTGTCGCCATAGACGATCAGCTTGCCGATCATCGAGTCGTAGTTCGGTGGCACAAAGTAGTTGGCGTACACATGCGAATCGACGCGCACACCCGGGCCGCCAGGCATGTGCCAGGTGGTGACCCGGCCAGGCGATGGCGTGAACTTGTAGGCATCTTCGGCGTTGATCCGGCATTCGATCGCATGACCGCGCATCTGCGCGTTGATCTGGCGCTGCGTGAACGGCAGTTTCTCGCCAGCGGCCACCATGATCTGGGTGCCGACGATATCCACGCCGGTGATCCATTCGGTCACCGGGTGCTCGACCTGCACGCGGGTGTTCATCTCGATGAAGTAGAACTCGCCGTTTTCGTACAGAAACTCGAACGTGCCCGCGCCGCGGTAGCCGATCTTCTTGCAGGCAGCCACGCAGCGGTCACCGATCTTCTCGATCAGGCGGCGAGGAATGCCAGGGGCCGGCGCCTCTTCAATCACCTTCTGGTGGCGGCGCTGCATGGAGCAGTCGCGCTCGCCCAGGTAGACGGCGTTCTTGAACTTGTCGGCCATCACCTGGATTTCGATGTGGCGCGGGTTCTGCAGGTACTTTTCCATGTACACCGCAGGATTGCCGAACGCAGCACCGGCTTCGGCCTTGGTCATCTGCACGGCATTGACCAGCGCAGCCTCGGTATGTACCACGCGCATGCCACGGCCACCGCCGCCACCTGCGGCCTTGATGATCACCGGGTAACCGATGGCCTTGGCAATGCGGCGGATCAGCGCGGGGTCGTCTGGCAGTTCGCCATCGGAGCCAGGCACGCAGGGCACACCAGCCTTGATCATCGCCTGCTTGGCCGAGACCTTGTCACCCATGATGCGGATGGACTCGGGCGTCGGGCCAATGAACTGGAAGCCGCTCTTTTCCACGCGCTCGGCAAAGTCGGCGTTCTCGGACAGAAAGCCGTAGCCAGGGTGGATGGCCTCGGCGTCGGTCACTTCGGCCGCCGAGATGATGGCCGGCATGTTCAGGTAGCTTTGGGCCGACGGAGCCGGGCCAATGCAGACGGCCTCATCGGCCAGCTTCACATACTTGGCGTCGCGGTCGGCCTCGGAATAGACCATCACGGCCTTGATGCCCAGCTCGCGGCAAGCGCGCTGCACACGCAGTGCGATCTCTCCGCGGTTGGCAACCAGAATTTTCTTGAACATGGGCGAGGCCTTATTCAATGATGAACAAAGGCTGACCAAATTCCACGGCCTGGCCGTTCTCGCCCAGGATCTGCTTGATCGTGCCGGACTTGTCGGCTTCGATCTCATTGAGGATCTTCATCGCTTCAATGATGCACACGGTGTCGCCTTCCTTGACCTGGCTGCCGACCTCGACAAAGGCCTTGGCGCCGGGCGCGGACGAGCGGTAGAACGTGCCTACCATCGGCGACTTGACCGTATGGCCTTGCGCCGCAGCGGGAGCAGCTTCTGCCGGCGCAGCGGCAGCAGCGGGGGCTGCTGCAGGGGCCGCAGCGGGCAACACGGGCGCCGCCATCACTTGCTGCACCACAGCGCCGCCGCCCTTCACAATGCGAACCTTGCCTTCTGCTTCGGTGATTTCCAACTCCGAGACATTCGATTCGGACACGAGATCGATCAGGGTTTTCAGCTTGCGTAAATCCATGGGAGCTCCAACGGCTAGAAAATCAAACAGGGCGCAAATTTACTCCAATTTCGCCCTATTTGACTCAATATCTTTGATTTTTGATCAACGGCACTACTGCCGTCCCGGCTTGCACACCTTATAGACTTGCCCAATTTTGCAAGTCAGATGCAAGAAGTTGCCCCATTTTACGATGTTGAACGTCACCTTGCCTACCAAATACCACTGTGAACGGTAGGCCGCCTGCGGAATTGCCCAGGTCACGCGTCAGCTGCGTGCCGCCCATGCCGGCAATCCCCACGGGGAAGGCCAGCGGCGTGCGCTGCAAAAAACGCTGCACCGCCGCATCCTGGTCCACCGCCAAACCCACCACCTGCCAGCCTTTGGCGCGCTGCGCTTCGTAGAACTGGTTGAGCATCGGCAGCTCTTCAACACAAGGCGGGCACCAGGTGGCCCAAAAGTTCAGCAGCAAAGGCTTGCCCTGGAAGGCCTGCATGCGCACTTCGGTCTGCCCACCGGGCGCCGCAAAGGCCTGGCCCCACAGCCCGTCCATCGCCGGGCCACTGGGCTCGGCCAAGCGGTGGCGCCACCAGGCCCAGCCTGCACCGGCGGCCAAAGCGGCAGCCGCCACGCCACCGGTCAGCAGGCGCCGGCGGCTGGCGGCGGCCTGCGCTGGTAAGGTTTGCGCTGCATCAACAGGCGCGCGTTCAGGTGTCGGCATGGGGCATCACTCCGTGGGTGGGGTCAGCAGGCGGCGCACCGCCTCCAGCGAGCCGCGCGGTGTGCGGCCCTGGGCATCGGGCTTCAAGGCGCCGCGCAGGTCATCCAGGTCATAGACCAGGTAGTGCACACCAATGTTTTCATGGAGCGGTTTGCAAAGGCTGCTGATCGACAAGGCATCCACCGTCTCACCGTGGAAACCGTTGATTGACGATACCTCATAGCGCACGCCATGGTCAATCAGCGCAATCTCAGCCGATTTGGAGTCATCGCAGAACAACTGAATGTATATATCAGACAGGCGCGTGGCCGTGCCATTCCAGACGGCGCCTGCCAGATAGGGCCGGAAAGCCTCCATGCGCTCCATCCACACGACGGCCATCTCGCGCAAGGCGCGCAACTCAGCGGGCTGGGTGTCGGCGCAGAACAGCTCAAGGTACTCGCGCACCGCCGCTTCCAGCACCTCGTTGTCGGGCAGAGCGGTGCGGCCCGGCAGCCCCAGCTGCTTGACAGCGCGCTTCTTGGCCGGCCCCCACTCCAGGCCTTCCTCCACCACCATGCGTGCGGCGGTATTGGCGATTTCCCAGCTTGCATCAGTCTTCATGCATTCCATTGTGTCGGATTTGCATGGCCCCTGCGGCACTTGCTTGCAATTACAGCCGCCCAGAGCGCGGCTTATATCCGGACGCGCCGTAGAATCGACGTCCATGCACATTCATATTCTGGGTATCTGTGGCACCTTTATGGGTGGCGTGGCCGCACTGGCACGCGAGGCTGGGCACAAGGTGACGGGCTGCGACAGCGGCGTCTACCCGCCGATGAGCGACCAACTGCGCGCGCTGGGCATCGAGCTGATCGAAGGCTTTGGCGCCGACCAGCTCGCGCTGCAACCCGATATGTACGTGGTCGGCAACGTCGTCAGCCGTGCGCGCCTGGACGATGGCTCACCCAAGTTTCCGCTGATGGAGGCCATCCTCGACACCGGCGCCCCCTACACCAGCGGCCCCCAGTGGCTGGCCGAGCATGTGCTGCAGGGCCGCCATGTGCTGGCCGTGGCCGGCACCCATGGCAAAACCACGACGACCTCGATGCTCACCTGGATTCTGGAGGCCGCCGGCCTGCAGCCGGGCTTTCTGGTCGGCGGCGTGCCACTCGATTTTGGCGTCTCCGCCCGCCTGGGTGCGCCCACCCGGCCCGGCGGTGGCGACCAGCGCCCCGTGTTTGTGATCGAGGCCGACGAATACGACACCGCCTTTTTCGACAAGCGCAGCAAGTTTGTGCACTACCGCCCCCGCACTGCCGTGCTGAACAACCTGGAGTTCGACCATGCCGACATCTTTGATGACCTGGCAGCGATTGAGCGCCAGTTCCACCACCTGGTGCGCACCGTGCCCGCCAGCGGCCGCGTGGTGGCCAATGGTGTTGAAGAGAGCCTGACCCGCGTGCTGCACCAAGGATGCTGGAGCGAAGTGGTGCGCTTTGGCGCTGCCATTGACGATATGCGCGCCGAGGGCGACCCGTCGAACTTTGAGGTGCTCTTCAAAGATGCGCCCGCTGGCAGGGTGCAATGGGGCCTGAGCGGCGTGCACAACCAGATGAATGCGCTCGCTGCCATCGCTGCGGCCCAGCATGTGGGCGTGGCACCCGCAGAGGCGGCCCAAGCCTTGTCGCGCTTCCAGAACGTCAAGCGCCGCATGGAATTGCGTGGCACCGCTGCCGGCATCCAGGTCTACGACGATTTTGCCCACCACCCCACGGCCATCCGCACCACCTTGGATGGCCTGCGCCAGCAGGTGGGCGCGCAAACCCGCATTCTTGCGGTGTTCGAGCCGCGCAGCAACACGATGAAGCTGGGCACGATGAAGTCGCAGCTGCCCTGGTCGCTGGAATCAGCCGACCTGGCCTTTTGCCACACTGCCGGCCTGGACTGGGACGCTGCCCAGGCCCTGGCCCCCATGGGTGCCCGCGCCCAGACCGCAGGTAACATCGACAGCCTGATCGCCCAGGTGCTGCAGGCGGCCAAGGCCGGCGATGTGATCGTCTGCATGAGCAATGGCGGCTTTGGCGGCATCCACGACAAATTGCTCAAGGCGCTCACCGCCCGCAACTGAGCGGTCTGCGCGACGGCCCTCCCCAAGAAAAAGGCGAGCCCCAGGTGCTCGCCTTTCTATTATTAATAGCGCAGTTAGCGCCCATCAAGCAGCCGCTGGCTCTGCCTGCTTGCGCTTGACCCACCAACGGTAACCCATGGGCCCCAGCACCACGGCAGCCGCCAGCACCCAGAGGATGGTGCAGACCGTGCTGGCCCAGAGGATGGACACATCGCCATTGGTGATGGACAGCGCACGCCGCAGGTTTTGCTCCATCATCGTGCCCAGCACAACACCCAGCACCATCGGCGCCATGGGCACCTGGAGCTTGCGCAGCAGGTAGCCGATCACGCCGATGGCGACGACCGCCATCAGGTCAAAGGTCGTGGCACTGATGGCATAGACGCCGATAAAGCTGATCGCCAAAATGCCCGGCACCAGCAGCCAGCCCGGGATGGACAGCATCGAGGCAAACACCCGCACCATCGGGATGTTCATGACCAGCAGCATCACATTGGCAATCAGCAGCGAGGCGATCAAGCCCCAGACCAGCGCGGGCTGCTGCTCAAACAGCACCGGGCCGGGGGTGATGTTGTAGAGCGTGAGCGCGCCCATCATCACGGCCGTCGTCCCCGAGCCAGGGATGCCCAAGGTGAGCATGGGGATGAACGAGCCGGTAGCGGCGCTGTTGTTCGCCGCCTCAGGCGCGGCCAAGCCACGCATGTCTCCCTGGCCAAATTTGGCATCCGGGTCTTTGTCCTCTATATAGCGCTTCTCGTTGGCATAGGCCACGGCCGAGGCCACGCTGGCGCCCGCCCCTGGCAACACGCCCATCACAAACCCGAGCAGGCTGCCACGGATGGTGCTGCCGGAGGTAAAGCGCAGCTCGCGCAGATTGAAGAGCTTGCGTTGGCTGGGTGGCACTTCGACGCTTTGGCCCGAGAGCTTGTTCTCCAGCATTTGCAGCATTTCCGCGACGGCAAACAAGCCAATGACAACCACGACAAAATCCAGGCCATCGGCCAGGTGCGGGATGTCGAAGGTATAGCGGTAAACGCCGGAGTTCGCATCCACGCCGATGGTCGCAATCGACAGCCCGATGGCGGCCGCCAGAACCCCTTTGATGGGTTGCTCCCCCAGCAAGCTGGTGAGCGCACAGAAGGCAAACACCATCAGTACAAAGTATTCCGCCGGGCCAAATGCCAAGGCCCACTGCGCCAGAAAGGGCGCAAACGCGGCGATACCGACAATGGCGATGAGGGAGCCGACAAAGGAGGACCAGGCCGACAGGGACAGCGCCACGCTCCCCAGCCCCTGGCGCGCCAGCGGGTAGCCATCCAGCGTGGTCATGACCGCAGCCGCCTCGCCGGGCACATTGATCAGGATCGAGGTGATCCGGCCTCCGTATTCGGCACCCACATAGACAGCGGCCAGCAAGATCAAGGCGGTATCGGGCGGCAAGCCCATCGCAAAGGCGATCGGCACCAGCATGGCGACCCCGTTCGTCGGGCCCAGGCCCGGCAGCACACCGACGATGGTGCCAAAGAACGAGCCAATCAGTGCCACGAGCAAGTTGGTGCCCGAGAAGGCAACACCAAAACCCAGGGAGAGGTTATCCAGCATCGCGCTCATAGCAGCCCCTCCAGCCAGCCCAGTGGCAGCACCACGTCCAGCAAACGGTCAAAAAGAACATAAAACAGCACGCTCAGGCTGGTGCCACCGACCCCGCACTGCAGCCAGCTGCCACCAAAGAGCCGGCCCACGCAGGCGGCAACCACGGCCGTGGCCAGCACAAAGCCGGCCCACTGGAACAGCCCGGCATACACCAGCACCAGCGCCACCATCAGCGCAATGCGGCTGTTGGCCCCGGGCGGGTTGGGCGCTGCCGGGTTGCCGCCTTTCACAACAAGGCGCAGGCCACACATGCCAATCACCGTGGCCAGCAACATAGGAAAGGCGCGCGGGCCCACGGGCTCGTAGGCAAATGCTGCCTCCAGCCCGTGTCCAAACCACGCCAGAAAGGCCGATAGCAGCAGCGCCGCCACGCCCAGGGTGCGATCATTGAGAACCATAGATATCTTTCCGCAAGATGTGCGAGTGCGGCGGACCAGGGTATCTGGCCGCCTTGTTCAAGCCCCATGGGCCATGGCTGGCAGGTGCCAGGCCCAGGCAGGCCTTACTTGACCAGCTCCTACTTGACCAGCTCTTACTTGACCAGGTCAAAGGACGTGGCCAGCTCGGTGTAGTGCCGGGTACGGGCCTTGATGTAGTGGTCGAGCTCGGGCCCCGTCTTGTTGAAGGGCATGAGACCCAGTTGCGCCTGGGCCTTGCGGAACTCGGGCGTGGCCATGGCTTTGTCAAACGCCTGCTGCCACCAGCGGTAGTCAGCATCCGATACCTTGGGCCCCACGTAGAAACCCCGGATGATCGGCCATTCGATGTTGAAGCCCTGCTCGGCAGCGGTCGGCACGTCGGCCAACTTGCCCGGCAAGCGCTCGGAGTGGAAGACCGCCAGCACGCGGATGGGCGCACCGCCTTCGAGCATGGTGACCGCCTCGGCCGCATCCCCCATGAAGGCCTGGACATGGCCGCCGCGCAGCGCCGTGACGGCCTCGCCACCGCCCTCAAAGGCAACAAAGCGCATTTTCTTGTAGTCCACGCCGGCGGCGCGCGCGGTCAGCGCTGCCTTCATCCAATCCTGGCTGCCAATGGAGCCGCCCGCGCCCAGCACCACCTGGCTCGGATCTTCCTTGAACGCCGCCATCAGGCTCTTGAGATCCTGGTGGGGCGAATCCGCCCGCACCACGGCCACACCGTAATCCGCACCCACAGTGGCCAGCCAGCGCACATCATCGGCGCTGTACTTGCCAAACTTACCCTGGGCCAGATTGAGCAGCGAGCCACTGGAGAACGCAGCAATGGCGCTGCCATCTGCCGGGCGCTGAGTGATGATGCTGTTGTAGGCCACCGCACCAATGCCGCCAGGCATGTAGACGATGCGCATGGGTTTCTGGAGCGCCTTGGACTCGCGCATGCCCGTCTGGGCCAGGCGGCAGGTCAGGTCAAACCCGCCGCCAGGCTGGGCCGGGGCAATGCACTCCGGGCGGCGGGGCTCTGCTTGCGCCATCGCTGGCACCCAGGTGCTCGCTGCGATGACCGTGCTGATGAAAAGGCCTGAGGCCTGGCCTGATAAACGGCTTGCAAACATCGGTTTTGTCTCCTTTTTTGGGCATGGGCGCTTTGGCCAAGGGGCGGCTGGCCAGAACCTGGCTGGCAGCGCTGGCCAAGCGTGGAACCTGGTCGGGCGAAGGATCGCCACCAAGGTAGACAAAGACTAATATTTATCGGCTTTCAATAGCCTTTCAATTCAGGGTTATTCCCAGGTCAGCGGCGGTATGCGGCATACGGAAGCTGCCGTGCAAACCCGGTTGCCCCTGCGCATCACGGCCATTGACCAGCTTGAACTCGGCGCCATGCATCTGGGCAATGGTCTGCACAATGGCCAGGCCCAGGCCCGCGCCCTGCTGGCGCTTGCCCGCAGCACCACGCCGAAACCGGCTGCCCGCCTGTGCCCTGTCGTGCTCGCTCATGCCCCCGCCACTGTCGATCACCACCAGCGCGATGGACGACGCGCTGCCCTGCAGCTGCACGGTGACCTGGCCACCGGCAGGCGTATAGCGGATGGCGTTGTCCACCAGGTTGCTGATCGCCTCGCGCAGCAGCCAGCCCAGGGCCTGCACCTGCCACCTTCGGGGGTCGTCGCCCAACCCCACCAGATCCAGCCCCAGGTCAATCTGCTTGGCGCGCGCGAGCGGCCACAAGGTGGTGACCACCTGCTCCGCCAGCGCCCGCAGATCGACCTCGGCAAATTGCGATCGGATACTGGCAGCGGCCCCGGCATCTCGGGCGCGGGCCAGCGCCAGCATCTGCTGGGTCAGGCGCTCGGCCCGGCCCAGACCGTCTTGCATTGCATGCAGTGCAGCCCGCATCTGGGCCGGGTCCCGTTCACGCAATGCATAGCCGATCTGGGTACGCAGCAAGGCCAGCGGCGTGCGCAGTTGGTGGGAGGCGTCATCAAGAAACTGCCGCTGGGCCTGGGCGCTGTGGGCATAGCGCGCCACCAAGTGGTTCAGCGACTGCACCAGTGGCCGCACTTCTGCAGGCAGGCTGGCCGCATCGATGGGCGAGAGGTCATCCCAGGCGCGCGCATCCAGGTGCTGGCGCAGGCGCTTCAATGGCCTGAGCGCGCGCACCACGCCCGCCACCAGCAACACCACACTGATACCGACCAGCAGCACATCGCGCAAGATGGCACGCGTGACCATGTGCCGCTCCACCAGCGCACGCTCCTGAAGATTCTCTGCCACCTGCACCACGATGCGGCTGTGCGGATTGCCCGCGACGGGCGGCTCCGCCAGCCGAGCCCAGGCGGCCACACGGATGGGCTCATTCAGGTACACCGCGTCATAGAACTGCGGCACGCCGAGTTCGAGCTCGCCCTCGGGCAAAGGAAGGCCCGGATTCCCCGTTTCGACCAGGCCGTCCTCGGTCGCGACCCGGAAGTAGACCCGGCCGTTGACCGTCAACTCGAAGAATTCCAGCAGCAGATACGGCTGCTCCACACTCAAGCCGCCGCTGGCTGTGGAGATGTTGTAGTGGATCGCGCGCAACGCACCCGCCAGCGCACGGTCATAGGCCTCGTCAACCTGGATGCGCAGGCTGTAGGTGGACCACAGCAAGCTGCCGCCCATGCCCAGCAGCAAACCCGGCACCAGCCACACCAATAGCGCAGCCTTCAAAGAGCGGGCGCGATCACGCCAGCGGTGGCGCCAAGCAGCGCGGCCATCCAGATCGCGATCGGCGCTGCGCCAGATCATGGGCCTTGCAATGCAGCGCCGGCCACGCCACGGCCTTGCGTCTCTTCCAGGCAGTAGCCCAAACCGCGCAGGGTGACAATCTGCACGCCACGGCCCAAGAGCTTCTTGCGCAGGCGAAACACCAGTACCTCAATGACCTGGAGGTTCACATCCCGGTCTCCAAGGAAGACCCGGTCCAAGATACTTTGCTTGCCCACTGGCTCACCGCTGCGCTGGATGAGCGCCAGCAACACCGCATGCTCTCGGGGTGTCACCGGCAAGGCATCGCCCGCCATCGAAAAGCGCTGCGCAGCGACATCAAACTGCAGCGGCCCGCAGGACAGCCGAGGGTGCTCACGCCCCCGGCTGCGGCGAACCAGAGCCTGCAGGCGCGCCTCCAACTCATCGAGCAAAAAGGGTTTGGCCAGAAAGTCGTCGGCACCATTTTTGAGCGTGCCGACGCGCTCAGCCAGGGAGTCCCGCGCGGTCAGCACCAGGACGGGTGTGCGGTCATCGCGCTCGCGCATGCGCTCCAGCACGGTGCGGCCATCGATGCCAGGCAGACCCAGGTCCAGCACCACCGCATCAAAGTCTTCCTGCTGCAGGCGCAGATCTGCCATCTGCCCATCGCCCACCCAGTCCACGACGATGCCCGACTGCTGCGCCAACGTTCGGGCCAGCCAGTGCGCCAGATCTTGTTCATCCTCCACCAACAGGATTCGCATCCACCCTCCCTCCCGACATATCTGCCAGATGCACCCACGGTTGGAGCAACACCCTCTTCAGCCGGCATCCATAGCGACTGATTAACGATGCATTCTCCACAATAGAAAAACCCACTCATTGGCGAGCGGGTTTTTGGCGTGGTGTGCGAACCCAGCGGTTCGCGCTTTGAGGTCAGGCGGGCAGTGAGAACGCTTAAAACGAGGCCGTCATCGCCTTGGTGTTCACCACCACCGTGGGCCGGCCCACCGCGCCTACGCTGGCACGGGCAAACTGCGCCAGCCATTGGGCATCGCCCAGCAGCGGGGCGCCAGCGGCCTTGGCGACAACGACGACCTTGTCGACGATCAGCACCTTGCCGCTGGCGCGCAGCGGCTCGCAGTCCAAACGCAGAAATTCCTGGTCCAGCCAGCGGCGCCCGTCCTCGTTGGACATGGCCTCCGCACTGTCAAAGCCATGGACAAACTCTTGGCCATCCTCGAGCAGAACCCGTACTTCATTGCGCATGACAATCCCTTATTGGTGGTGCAAACGGGGCGGGCAGCGGCCGCCCCAAAACCGCCAGCTTACACCGTTGCAGCGGCGCGCTCCTCGGTATTTGCGCGCACGCGGCGGGCCTGCACCGCGTCGGACAGCTCGGCCAAGGTCTCCAGCGAGTCGTCCCAGCCCAGGCAGGCATCGGTGATGCTCTTGCCGTACTCCAGGCTGTCCGGATCGTTCTTGCCGGGGGTGAACTTCTGCGCGCCGGCTTGCAGGTGGCTTTCGATCATCACGCCAAAGACACTGCGCGAACCGCCTTCGATCTGCTGGGCAATATCGCGCGCCACCTCTTTTTGCTTCTCGTGCTGCTTGCTGCTGTTGGCATGGCTGCAGTCCACCATCAGGGTGGCGGGCAGGTGCGCGGCCTCCAGGTCCTTGCATGCGGCGGCCACATGGACGGCATCGTAGTTGGGCGTCTTGCCGCCGCGCAGGATCACGTGGCAGTTGGTATTGCCCTTGGTGTGCACGATGGCGACCTGGCCGTTCTTGTGCACCGACAGGAAATGGTGCGGGCGGCTGGCCGATTGGATCGCGTCAGTGGCGATGCGGATGTTGCCATCGGTGCCGTTCTTGAAACCCACCGGCGCCGAGATGCCCGAGGCCAGCTCGCGGTGCACCTGGCTCTCCGTCGTGCGCGCGCCAATCGCGCCCCAGCTGATCAGGTCGCCAATGTACTGGGGCGAGATCATGTCCAGGAACTCGCTGCCGGCCGGCACGCCCTGGCGGTTGATCTCGATCAGCAGCTGGCGCGCAATGCGCAGGCCTTCGTCGATGCGGTAGCTCTCGTCGAGGTAGGGGTCGTTGATCAGGCCCTTCCAGCCCACCGTGGTGCGGGGCTTTTCGAAGTAGACCCGCATGACGATCTCCAAGGTACCTTCGTACTGCTTGCGCACGGCCTTGAGGCGGCGGGCGTATTCCAGCGCGGCTTGCGGATCATGGATCGAGCAAGGGCCGATGATGACCAGCAGGCGGTCATCCGCGCCGGACATGATGTTGTGGATGTTTTGGCGGGTGTTGCTGATCAGCGATTCAACGGGCGTGCCGTTGATGGGGAAGAAGCGAATCAGATGCTCGGGTGGCGGCAGCACAGTAATGTCCTTGATACGTTGGTCGTCGGTTTGGCTTGTTTTCTCGACACCGCGATACCAAGCATCGCTTGTGGGTTGGGCTTGCTGAGTCATCTAAGGATCCTGAATGTGTGGGTGGTTTATGCAACAAAAAACCGCCGGGCTTTTCAGCTTCGGCGGTTGTCTGGAGGTTTAGGTGCTCGCGCGCTTTTAGACCTCTCGTCCGCCTGGGACAGAGAACCAAAAGTAAAAGGTAAAAGCGCTACGTGCTTGCATGTTTTTCAATGTACCACATCTGCGGGCGGCGGAATCCATCATTCTGTATAAAACGCACAAAAATTGCAAAAAATAAGATTTCAAAGTTGAAATCACACCATTGCTTTGTCAATTTTTTTATATACGCATTTTTATTGCGCATCTGAGAAAGACACACTGCAGAAAGATGTCAAAAAACAAACGCCTGCGCGGCAGAAACCGCGCAGGCGTTTGGTTGATTCTTGCGTTAGCCCCCGCCTACGCAGCGGCTATTTGGATCGCTCAGGCTGTACCGCCCACCGTCAAACCATCGATACGCATGGTCGGCTGGCCCACGCCCACGGGCACGCTCTGGCCCTCCTTGCCACAGGTGCCCACGCCGCTGTCCAGGCGCATGTCGTTGCCGATCATGCTGACGTGCTTGAGGCACTCGGGGCCGCTGCCCACGATGGTGGCGCCCTTGACGGGGTACTGGATCTTGCCGTTCTCGACCCAATAGGCTTCGCTGGCGGAGAACACAAACTTGCCGCTGGTGATGTCGACCTGGCCACCGCCAAAGTTGGTCGCATACAGGCCCTTTTGCATCGAGGCGATGATTTCCTGCGGATCCTTGTCGCCCCCCAGCATGTAGGTGTTGGTCATGCGCGGCATGGGGATGTGGGCATAGCTCTCGCGCCGGCCATTGCCGGTGGGCTTGACCTTCATCAGGCGCGCATTCATCGCATCCTGGATATAGCCCTTCAAGATGCCGTCTTCGATCAGCACATTGCGCTGGGTCGGCTGGCCCTCGTCGTCCACATTGAGCGATCCGCGGCGGTCGGCGATCGTGCCGTCGTCCAGCACCGTCACGCCCTTGGCCGCCACGCGCTGGCCGATCATGCCGCTGAAGGCGCTCGAGCCCTTGCGGTTGAAGTCACCTTCGAGGCCATGGCCCACCGCCTCATGCAGCAGCACACCGGGCCAGCCCGGGCCCAGAACCACGGTCATCACGCCGGCTGGCGCGGGACGCGATTCCAGGTTGACCAGGGCCGCCTTGACGGCCTCGTCCACATACTGCTGCACCAGCTCATCGTCAAAATAGGCCAGACCGAAGCGGCCACCGCCGCCGGCCGAGCCCACTTCGCGGCGGCTCTTGCTCTCGGCGATCACCGTGACCGACAGGCGCACCAGCGGGCGCACATCGGCAGCCAGGGTGCCATCGGCACGGGCGACCAGGACCACATCGTGCTCAGCGGCCAGGCCCGCCATCACCTGCTTGACGCGCGGGTCCTTGGCACGGGCCAGTTTCTCGACCTTTTCCAGCAAGGCCACCTTGGCGGTGCTGTCGAGCGTGGAGATCGGGTCCAGATCGGGGTAGAGCGAGCGGCTCAGCGCAATCTTCTTGGCAGGCACGCGCACCTGGCGCGACTGGCTTTGCGCGCCAATGCTGCGCACCGTATGGGCGGCATCCAACAGCGATGCCAGCGAGATGTCGTCCGAATAGGCAAAGGCCGTCTTCTCGCCGGACACCGCGCGCACGCCCACGCCCTGGTCGATCGAGAAGGAGCCCGTCTTGACGATGCCCTCTTCCAGGCTCCAGCCTTCGGCCCGGGTGTACTGGAAGTACAGGTCTGCATCGTCCACCTTGTGGGCGCGAATGTCCGCCAGCGCGCGCGCCAGATGGCTGTCATCCAGACCAAAAGGCGTCAGCAGCAGGCTGCGCGCTATATCCAGTCGTTGTTCGGTAGAAGCCGCCAGCGGCTTGGCCACAGCAAGGTCAAAAGGTGCATTCATAGAGGCGATTTTAGGGCTTGCGCAATGGCCGTGGGCCCATGCGTTGATTTGCGGTGGCCAGCGGGCCAGTTGCCACCTCTCCCGTATCTGCGGCTGGCGGGGGTGTTTTCAATGGCAAAGCCTGGCCTGCACCTGTCCGCTAGAGGCGCGGCGCCTGCTCCCGCGCCAGCTGGCGCTGCGATCGGGCGACCGACATCAAGATCCCCAGCGCCAGCCCCAGGGTGACCATGGCCGTGCCCCCGTAGCTGACAAAGGGCAGGGGCACACCCACCACCGGCAGGATGCCGCTGACCATGCCCATGTTGACGAAGGCATAGGTAAAAAAGATCATCGCCACCGCACCGGCCATCAGGCGGCCAAACAAGGTGGGCGCGCGCATCGCAATGGCCAGGCCGCGCCAGACCAGCAGCAGGAAGAAAAAGATCAGCAGCAGGTTGCCGGCCAGGCCGAACTCTTCAGAAAACGCGGCAAAGATAAAGTCGGTGGTGCGCTCAGGGATGAACTCCAGATGGGTCTGCGTGCCGGCCATGAAGCCCTTGCCCATGAAACCGCCCGAGCCGATGGCAATCATCCCCTGGATGATGTGAAAGCCCTTGCCCAGCGGGTCGCGGGTGGGGTCCAGCAAGGTACAGACGCGCTGGCGCTGGTACTCATGCAGCACCACCAGGTCCATACCGTCTTCGCACAGGTGGTGGCCATAGATGGCGATCAGCAGCAGGCCGATGACGCCAATCAGCACCGGCGGGATGATCAGCTTCCAGGACAGGCCGGCAAAATAGATTACCGCAAGGCCCGCAGCCATCACCAGCAGCGACGTGCCCAGGTCGGGCTGCTTCATGATGAGGCCCACTGGGATGACGAGAATCGCAAACGCGACGACAAAATCGGCCGGGCGCAAGGCCCCTTCGCGGCGCTGGAACCACCAGGCCAGCATCAGCGGCATCGCAATCTTCAGCAGCTCACTGGGCTGGATGACGATGCCCAGGTTCACCCAGCGCTGCGCGCCCTTCTTGGTGATACCAAACAGCGCCACGGCGACCAGCAAGGCAACGCCCAAGCCATACAGCGGCAGCGCAAAGCTGGCCAGCCGGTGCGGCGGGATCTGCGACACCACCAGCAAGATGCCCAGCGCCAGCAGCATATTGCGGCCATGGTCGGAAAAGCGGGTGCCATGGTCAAAACCGGCGGAATACATGGCCGTCAGTCCGATGGCGGCCAGGGTGCCGATGATGAAGATCAGCGGCCAGTCATAACCGCGCAGCATCGGCATGAGACGCTGGAACAGATTCGGTTTATCAAGAACTTCGGACATGGCCGCCATTATCTCTGCTTGGCACAGAACGGCCGCCAGCGCTAGCGGTAAAGACCGGTTTTACCTGTGTCACCCGAACCAAATCAATTCAACAAAACAACTAAGGTTGTCAAGGCCTTAGCAGTGGTGGCCTGGGCGCTATCATTTGTGTATGACGACCACCCACTTGCTCTACCTGCACGGCTTTCGCTCCTCCCCCCAATCGGCCAAGGCCCAGCGCCTGCAGCGCCATATCGAAGACAACCACCCGCACGTGGTGTGGTCAGCCCCCCAGCTGCCCGCCTCGCCCCGGCAAGCGGCCGATCTGCTGCTCCAAACCACCCGCAGCTGGGCCGGCCTGCCGCCCGACAGCCTGGCGGTCGTCGGCTCCTCGCTGGGCGGCTTTTATGCCAGCTGGGTGGCCCAGCAGCTGCGCTGCAAGAGCGTGATGATCAACCCCTCGACAACGCCCTGGGTCACCTTGGCGCAGCACCTGGGCGAGCAAACGGCCTGGCACAACCCGGAGGAATCCTTCTTCTTCCGCCCGGAATACCTGGACGAGCTGCAGGCACTGAACGTCAACGGTCAGCCCCCTGCCGCGGCCCAGCTGCTGATTGCCGCCATGGGCGACGAGGTGCTGCACTGGCAGGACATGGTCGCGCGCTACCCCGCCGCCCAGCTGCTGCTGGACGAGGGCAGCGACCATGCGCTGTCCAACTTCGAGAGCTATCTGCCGCAGATCGACAAGTTTCTGGGCTGGTAAAAACCAGCGCTGGCAGGCCTGCCCGCCGTGGGCCGGCCAGAGCCCCCACGCAAAAAACCCTGCGAGCGCGCCCCGGCACCATCCAGCATGGGAAAATGCCCGGCTATGTATGCACTGTTTGACGACGCTGGCAAATTTTTGGCCGGCCGTATCCTCTCCGAAGCTGAAAGCTCCGCCCAAATTGAATTGGACTCCGGAAAACGGGTCAAGGTCAAAGCAGCGAACCTGCTTCTCAAATTTGACAAGCCCACGCCTGCGGAGCTGATCGCACAGGCGCAAACCCTGTCGGCGGACATCGACCCCCAGCTGGCCTGGGAGTTTGCGCCCGAGCAGGAGTTTGGCTTTGCCGACCTGGCGCGCGACTACTTCTCGGAGAACGCCTCGATCACCGAACAGGTGGCCGCGCTCTTCACCTTGTTTGAAGCACCGCACTACTTCCGCCGCGCCGGCAAGGGCCGCTTCAAGAAGGCGCCGGCCGAGATCGTGCAGCAAGCGCTGGCCGCCATCGAGAAAAAGGCCCAGATCCAGGCCCAGATCGACGGCTGGGCGGCCGAACTCGTCAACGGTCAGTGCCCTGCGCCCGTGCAGCAGCAGCTCTACAAGATCTTATTTCGCCCGGACAAGAACGCGCCTGAGTACAAGGCCGTGGTCGAAGCCAGCCGCAAGGCGCAGCTCGCGCCGCTGGCGCTGCTGCAACAGGCCGGCGCCATCGACTCGTCCTACCAGTTCCACTGGCAGCGCTTTTTGTTTGACAACTTCCCCAAGGGCACGGGCTTCCCGGCCGTCACCGCACCGCTGCCGCCTGCCGATCTGCCGCTGGCCACGGTGGAGGCCTACTCCATCGACGATTCGGCCACGACCGAGATCGACGATGCGCTGTCGGTACAAGGCCTGGGCACCGGCCAGGTGATCGTCGGCGTGCACATTGCAGCACCTGGTCTCGCGATCGAGCCCGGCTCGGCGCTTGACCATCTGGGCCGCAGCCGCTACTCCACGGTCTACATGCCGGGCTACAAGGTCACGATGCTGCCCGATGAAGTGGTGCAGATCTACACCCTGGATGAGGGCCGCGCCAACCCGGCCGTCTCGCTCTACGTCACCTACGACGAAGCAACGCTGGAGGTGCTGAACAAGGAAACGCGCCTGGAGCGCGTACCGGTGGTTAGCAACTTCCGCTACGACAAGCTCGACCACATCGCCACCGAAGCCTGGCTGACCGACCCGGCGCTGCAGGTCGAGGACACGCCCCAGCCGCTGCTGGACAAGCGCGACGAGCTGAGCTTTCTCTACCGCCTCTCGCGCCACCTCAAGGCCGGCCGCGAAGTGGTGCGCGGCAAGCCCGAGAACTTCAACCGCCCGGACTACAACTTCCGCCTGCAAGGCAATGGCGGCCAGGTGCCCAACGGCAGCGAGACGGTGCAGATCTCCGTGCGCAAGCGCGGCGCGCCGCTCGATCTGATCGTGGCCGAGGCGGCCATCGTCGCCAACAGCAGCTGGGGCCAGCTGCTGGCCGACTATGGCGTGCCCGGCATCTACCGCAGCCAGGCCAGCCTGGCACCCGGCATCAAGGTGCGCATGTCCACCAAGGCCTTGCCGCATGCCGGCATCGGCGTCAAAAGCTATGTCTGGGCCACGTCGCCACTGCGCCGCTACACCGACCTGGTCAACCAGTGGCAGATCATCGCCTGCGCGCGCCATGGCGCCACCGCCGCGCTGGTCGCCCCATTCAAGCCCAAGGATGCGGAACTGTTCTCCATCATCAGCGGCTTTGATGCCGCCTACAGCGCCTACAACGGCTACCAGGCCGGCATGGAGCGCTACTGGACCTTGAAGTACCTGGCGCAGAACAGCATCAGTGACCTCACTGCAACAGTTATGAAGGAAGGCCCGGCAGGCAGCATGCTGGTGCGTGCAGATGAACTACCATTGGTGTTTCCGGTGCTGGGCGCGCAGAGTTTGCCGCGTGGTGCCCAGGTCCGGGTCAAGCTCGGCGAGATCGACGAGATCACGCTGGATGTGACCGGAACCGTGCTGGAGAGACTGGACGACGAACAGGCCAACCAGGCCGAGACAGAGTCGCCGGAAGATGAGGAGGAGGCTGTGGCTGGGCCCATCGCAATCGCGGTGGACATGGGCGACGGTGAGGACGCGGCGACCACAAAAACCGATTAACCCGGAACCGTGAAGTTTTTCCAATTTCTTCGATCGCTGTCCACGCTGCAACTGGCGCTGGCCGTGTCCGTGCTGGTGCACGCCGCCATCTTGAGCATCCGCTTTGTCGACCCCCAGGCCTTTGACCGGGTGTTCGAGGACACCCCGCTCGAAGTGATTCTGGTCAACGCCAAGTCCAACGACGCCCCGCCTGACAAGGCCCAGGCCGTCGCCCAGGCCAACCTGGCCGGCGGCGGCGAATCGGCCAACAGCCAGGAGCGCGCCACCAGCCCCATGCCCTACTCGGCCATCACCAACATGGGTGATGACTTTGAAGAGCGCCAGCGCCAGCTCGATGCCATGCAGACCCAGCAGATGCAGCTCTTGGCCGACCTGCGCAACCAGCTGGCCCAGTACCAGCCGCCCGATACGCGCAAGGCCAGCGCCTCGCAGGCGGAAGTCGAGCAGGAAGAAAAGCACCAGCAGCTGCTCAAGATGCTCGCCGAGATCGAAAAGCGCATCCACGAAGAAAACGCCCGCCCCAAGAAGCGCTACATCAGCCCCGCCACGCGCGAAGAGGTGTTCGCCATCTACTACGACCAGCTGCGCCGCAAGGTCGAGGACCGGGGCACCAGCAACTTCCCCGAAGCCGGTGGCCGCAAGCTCTATGGCGAGCTGGTGATGATCATGACCGTCAACCACGACGGCCGGGTGCTGGGCACCGAGGTCTACAAAAGCTCGGGCAACCAGCAGCTCGACCGCCGGGCCGAGGCCATTGCCGTCAGCAGCGGCCCCTTTGGCCACTTTGGCCCGGCGCTGCGCGCCAAGGCCGACCAGATTGCCGTCGTCTCCAAATTCCGCTTCACCCGCGAGCAGACATTGGAAACGGCCAATTTGCAGTAAAGTGGCAGGCGCTTGAGCGCCATGCTGGCGGGCCCCCTTGCGCCGCCACCGGATGCCCAGCGCATGCCCTTTTTTCTGCCATGCGCGGCCAGCGCCTTCACCGCGCAGCCGCTACGGCCCAGGCCCTTACGACCATGCCCCTTCCAGACCGCTATTGCGTGATGGGCAACCCGATTGCCCACAGCCGCTCACCCCGCATCCACACGCTGTTTGCGCAGCTGACCGACCAGGCGCTGGTCTATGAGGCCGAGCTGGTGGCGCTGGACGGTTTTGATGCGGCCCTGCGCCAGCTGGTTCAGGCCGGCACCCGGGGCATGAATGTGACCGTTCCCTTCAAGCTCGACGCCGCGCGCCTGGCCGACAGCCGCAGCGAGCGCGTGCTGCGTGCGGGCGCGGCCAACACCCTGGTGGTGGGCGCCGATGGCCGCATCCACGCCGACAACACCGATGGCCTGGGCCTGGTGGCCGATATCGTGCGCAATGCGGGGGTGGCGCTCGCCGGCCAGCGCGTGCTGCTGCTGGGTGCCGGCGGCGCCGCTGCCGGCGCGCTGGCACCGCTCATGGCCCAGGCACCGGCGCTGCTCGTGGTCTGCAACCGCACCCATGCCAAGGCCCAGGATCTGGTGGACCAGCATGCCGACCTGGCCCAGGGCTCGGCCACCCAGTTGCTGGCGCTGGAAGCGGGCACACTCGAAGGCCCCTTCGATGTGGTGATCAACGCCACCGCCAGCAGCCTGCAAGGCGCGGCCATCCCGGTGCCCGGCGCGCTGCTGCGCCCCGGCGCACTGGCCTACGACATGATGTACGGCCCCGCCGCCCAGCCCTTTTTGCAGTGGGCCGCGCAGCATGGCGCCCAGGGCCGCGATGGCCTGGGCATGCTGGTCGAGCAAGCGGCCGAGGCCTTTGCGCTGTGGCGCGGCGTGCGCCCCCCCTCCCAGCCGGTGCTGGCGCAGCTGCGCAGCGAACTGGCCGCCCACTGAGCGCAGGCGCCGATGGTCCCCAGCCTTCTCCCCGCCTTAGCCCGCAGGACCCGCCGATGAAAGCGATTGTGCGCTGGATCGGCTGGGCACTGCTGCTGGGCATCGCGCTGCAGCTGTTCTTTGTCGCCCGCATTGCGATGATGGCCCGCGTGGACCCGGCCTCCACCGCCTTTGAGCGCAGCGAAGCATGGCGCCAGCTGCGCCAGGACGGGCGCTTGCACTGGCGCCAGCAATGGCAGCCCTTGTCGCAGATATCGGTCAACCTGCAGCGCGCGGTGATCGCCTCCGAGGACGACGACTTTGTCAACCACGATGGCGTGCTCTGGGATGCGATTGAAAAGGCCCGCGCGCGCAATGCCAAGGCCATCGAGCGCGCCGAGCAGCGCCGGGAAAAGGCCCTGGCCCGCGCCCAGGCCCAGGCCGAGCGGCGGGGTGAGGCCTTTGACCCCAGCGCGGTGCAAGCCGGCCCGCCGGCCAGGATCATGGGTGGCTCCACCATCACCCAGCAGCTGGCCAAGAACCTGCTGCTGTCGTCGGAGCGCAGCCTGCTGCGCAAAGGCCAGGAGCTGCTGCTGACCTACACCCTGGAGTTCCTGCTGAGCAAGCAGCGCATTCTGGAGCTGTACCTCAACCATGCCGAATGGGGAGACGGCGTGTTTGGCGCCGAGGCCGCCGCCCAGCGCTACTTTGGCAAACCCGCCGCCCAGCTGAGCGCCTATGAAGCGGCGCGCCTGGCCGTCATGCTCCCCAACCCCAAGGGTGCCGACAAGAACCCCAACTCCGCCTACCTGAACCGCCGCAGCGCCACCATCGCGGCCCGCATGCGCTATGCTGAGCTTCCCTGACAGGCGCCTGCGCCCCCACCCCATTTGAGACGCATGAGAATCCTTGGCATCGACCCTGGCTTGCAGACCACCGGCTTTGGCGTCATCGACGTCGATGGCCAGCGCCTGTCCTATGTGGCCAGCGGCACCATCCGCACCACCACGCTGAACCTGGGCGACCTGCCCGGCCGCTTGAAGATGATCTTTGACGGTATCTGCGAAGTCAGCCAGCGCTACCAGCCCGACATGGCCTCGGTGGAAATCGTGTTCGTCAACGTCAACCCCCAGTCCACCCTGCTGCTGGGCCAGGCCCGGGGCTGCGCGCTGACGGCGCTGGTGTCGCAGAACCTGCCGGTTGCCGAGTACACCGCGCTGCAGATGAAAAAAGCCGTGGTCGGCCATGGGCGCGCTGCCAAGAACCAGATCCAGGAGATGGTGCGCCGCCTGCTGCAGCTGCCTGGCCTGCCCGGCACCGATGCAGCCGATGCGCTGGGCCTGGCGATCACCCATGCCCATGCGGGCCTGGCGATGGCGCGCATGGCCGAGGCCAGCCCCTTGCAACGCCGCCAGCACGCAATGTACAAGGCCGGGCGCAGCTACTAGGCAAGCACCCACCGGGTGCCTCTGCGGCCTGGTGAACCACCCCGCCCGCAGCGCGCAGGCAAAAAAAAACCTGTGCATCGCTAGCGTGCACAGGTCTGGCCGGCTACAGGCTCCTTATGCGTGGATCCGTGCGCTCCGTGAAGCAGCGCTCGGCATAAGGTGCAACCACCAAAGTAAGCTTTGGAGCGTGGCGCCACACAAAGGTTCGTTGTGGGCACCATGCAAACCCTCAATTATCGCGACTTCGCGGCGGCTCAATAACCATTGATGACAATATTGGCGATCAGGCCGGTGCCAATGGCGATAAGCAGGTAGTCACCGCCATACTGGATCCACTGGTAGCCCCGGGGTGGGGCGCTGAGGCGGTGGCCGCGCCAGTCGCCCACCACATAGCTGTAGCCACGGTAGGGTGCGGGCACATAGCCGCCCCGGTACCAGTCATTGCGCGGGCCGATGCCACGGCCCCGGTCTGGCACGACCACGACACGGGGAGGTGGACGGTGGTCATGGCGGTAGTCACGGCGCTGCTGCTCGCGGTAGCGGCGGTCCCGCTCGCGTTCACGCTCCCAGCGGCGGTGGTCGGCATGGTCGCGCCGGTCATCGCGCTGGTAATGGCGGTCACCATGGCGTCCATCGGGCTGGGCCTGTGCAGGCGCGCTAAAAGCCAGGGCGCCGGCCAATGCCAGGGCCAGGCTGCCCATGCCGGCCAGACGGATAAAACGGCTTCGGTGCTTGTTCATGACGGAATCCTTTCTGATGAACCAGCAGTTGCTGGTGCGAGCGGCAAGCATGCCCCCATGCAGATTTAACGCCTGTCGGCGCGCCATCGTTTACCCAAGGCCGGTGCTGCGCACCGGTATGTGTCATTTGTAAAGTTGGGAAGGAGGCGGAAAAACCGCGTGGGCAGAGGGCTGGGGCCGGTGTTGGCCCGCCCGGGGCAAGCCTGGGTTTACCGCACTTTACCTGTCGCGCGGCCTGCCTAAGGCCAGTCTGGCTCAGACCATGCGGCCGACAAAGAGCACCGCAAAGAAGGCCAGGCCCGCGACCACGGTCCATTTGACCAGCAGCAGGGACCACTGGCGGTAGCGGCGCTGGCCGGTGCCCAGGTAAAAGCAAAAGCTGAGGGCCGCCATCAGCACCAGCAGCATGAAGATCCAGCGGAACAGCAGCATCCCGGGCGCGGCCTTACCAGGCGAGGGCCGACTGTGCAAAGCCCTGCGGGGCTTCGCGCACATGGTCAAAGGTGACGATATCCCAGGCATCCTGGCGCTGCATCAGCTCGCGCAGCAGCAGGTTGTTGAGGCCATGGCCCGAGCGGAACGCGCTGTAGGCGGCCAGCAAGGGATAGCCCACGATGTAGAGGTCACCGATGGCATCGAGGATCTTGTGTTTGACGAACTCGTCGTCATAGCGCAAGCCGTCGCTGTTGAGCACCTTGTAGTCGTCCATGACGATGGCGTTGTCCAGACCACCACCCAATGCCAGGCCGTTGGAGCGCAGCATTTCCACATCCTTGGTGAAGCCAAAGGTGCGGGCGCGGGCGATATCGCGGCTGTAGTTGCCGATGCCCAGGTCGAACTCATAGGTCTGGCCGGTGGAATCCACCGCCGGGTGCGAGAAGTCGATCTCGAAACGCAGCTTGTAGCCATGGTAGGGGTCCAGGCGCGCCCACTTTTGCGCAGCGCCCTCGCCCTGGCGGATTTCGACCGGCTTGGTCAGGCGCAAAAAGCGCTTGGGCGCGTTTTGCAGCTCAATGCCGGCGCTCTGCAGCAAAAACACAAAGGAGGCCGACGATCCGTCGAGAATCGGGATTTCCTCGGCTGTCACGTCGATATAGAGGTTGTCGATGCCCAGGCCCGCGCAGGCCGACATCACATGCTCCACCGTATGGATGCGCACATCACCCTTGCCCAGGGTCGAGGCCATGCGGGTGTCCACCACCGCTTCGGCGTTGACGGGGATATCGACCGGCTCGGGCAGGTCCACCCGGCGAAACACAATGCCCGTATTGGGTTGTGCAGGGCGCAAGGTGAGCTCGACCCGCTGGCCGCTGTGCAGGCCCACGCCCACGGCACGGGTTAAAGACTTGATGGTTCGTTGCTGGAGCATAACTCGTTGATTTTACGCCGTACGCCCGCTTGGGACGCGCAAAAATGCCAATCACCCAGATAGTGCAAGCCTTGTAGGACAAACACTTGCCTTGCCGGCCAATCTGTGCACAAAGCCGCTACCCCCGTGCTTGCACGGACAGCGGACGGGACAACGAACAACCACGCAGCCCTCTAATAACAACGCGCTGAACCCCCGAAAGGTTTCAGCGCGTTGTCTTCAAAGTCCGGTCCATCCCAGAGGCTGGACTGGCTTCAACGAAAGCCCCGCAAGGCGATCAGTCCGCCTGCTTGCGCAGGAAGGCGGGGATCTCCAGGTCTTCCATGCCGCTCGAAGACATCGCATCGACGCGAGCCGAAGCCGCATTGCGGCCGGTGCGCCAGACCGAGGGGGTCTTCTTGTCGGCAAAGTCGTTGGCAAAGGCATTGCCCATGGGCACCGCATTTTGCACACCCAGACCCGAGACGGTGCTGTTGACCGACTGGGGCGTGTAGGCGATGTCGTCGGTACCGGTACGCAGACCTGCACTGCCCTGGATCACCGAGATGGGCTGGCGCTTGGCCACGGGACGGGACAGGCCGGTGGCCAGCACGGTCACGCGGATCTCGTCGCCCAGGGTTTCGTCGTAAGCCGCGCCGAAGATGACATGCGACTCTGGCGAGGCGTAGGCATTGATGGTGCTCATGGCCTGGCGCGATTCGGCCAGCTTGAGGCTGCCCTTGGTCGCGGTGACCAGCACCAGGATGCCCTTGGCGCCCGACAGATCGATGCCTTCCAGCAGCGGGCAAGCGACGGCTTGTTCCGCAGCGATGCGTGCACGGTCCGGGCCGCTGGCCGTTGCCGTACCCATCATCGCCTTGCCGGGCTCGCTCATCACGGTCTTCACGTCGGCAAAGTCGACGTTGATGTAGCCGTGGTCGTTGATGATCTCGGAGATGCCGCCCACGGCGTTCTTCAGCACATCGTTGGCATGGGCGAAGGCCTGGTCCTGGGTGATGTCGTCGCCCAGCACGTCGAGCAGCTTCTCGTTGAGCACCACGATCAGCGAGTCGACATTCGCTTCGAGCTCGCTCAAGCCGCCGTCGGCATTCGACATGCGGCGCTTGCCTTCCCATTCGAAGGGCTTGGTCACCACGCCCACGGTCAGGATGCCCATTTCCTTGGCGACGCGAGCGATCACGGGGGCAGCGCCGGTGCCGGTACCACCGCCCATGCCGGCGGTGATGAACAGCATGTGCGAGCCCACGATCGCAGCGCGGATGTCCTCGATCGCGGATTCGGCAGCCTCGCGGCCGTTCTCAGGCTTGCTGCCCGCGCCCAGGCCGGTCTCTCCCAGCTGGATCACGCGGTGGGCATGGCAACGCTCCAGCGCTTGCGCATCGGTGTTGGCCGAAATGAATTCGACACCTTGCACGCTGTTGGCGATCATGTGCTCGACCGCATTGCCACCACCGCCACCGACGCCGATCACCTTGATCTGGGTGCCTTGGTTGAATGTGTTGCCTTCATACATTTCGATGGTCATTGCCTGCTCCTCTCGCTCTCGCGTCAACATGAGAAAAATGGGTTACGAATAATTCACTCTTTAATGAACAATGGATTGCTGGTGGCCCTTTAGGTCTCCAAGGGTCATACCCTTTGAGCCTTGAAGGGCTGCTTTGCGCCAGCCAACAAGTGGTGTCATGCATGGTTAAAAGTTCCCCACAATAAAGTCCTTCAAACGCCCAAATGCCGATTTCACCGAACCGGACTTCTGGGCCACCTTGTAGCCACGCATGCGGGCCATGCGGGCCTCTTCCAGCAGGCCCATGACGGTGGCAGCACGGGGCTGCGCAACCATCTCGGCCAGGGTGCCGGAATACTTGGGAATGCCGCGTCGCACGGGCTTGAGGAAGATGTCTTCCCCCAGCTCCACCATGCCCGGCATCACCGCGCTGCCGCCCGTCAGCACAATGCCCGACGACAGCACCTCCTCATAACCAGACTCGCGGATGACTTGCTGCACCAGCGAGAAAATTTCTTCGACGCGTGGCTCGATCACGCCGGCCAGCGCTTGCTTGCTCAACAGGCGCGGGCCCCGGTCACCCAGACCGGGCACATCGACCTGCGTGTCCGGATCGGCCAGCAGCTGCTTGGCGCAGCCGCTCTCGACCTTGATATCCTCGGCGTCCTTGGTCGGCGTGCGCAGCGCCATCGCGATGTCGCTGGTGATCAGGTCACCAGCAATCGGGATCACCGCCGTGTGGCGGATCGCGCCACCGGTGAAGATCGACACATCGGTGGTGCCCGCGCCGATATCGACCACGCACACGCCCAGCTCACGTTCGTCATCGGTCAGCACCGCCTGGCTGGAGGCGAGCGGGTTGAGCAGCAGCTGCTCGACTTCCAGCCCGCAGCGGCGCACGCATTTGATGATGTTCTCGGCCGCGCTTTGTGCCCCGGTCACGATATGGATCTTGGACTCCAGGCGCAGACCGCTCATGCCGATGGGCTCGCGCACATCCTGGCCGTCGATCGCAAACTCCTGGGGCTCGACCAGCAGCAGGCGCTGGTCCGACGGGATGTTGATCGCCTTGGCAGTGTCCAGCACGCGCGCCACATCGGCGGCAGAGACTTCCTTGTCCTTGACCGCCACCATGCCGCTGGAGTTGATGCCGCGGATATGGCTGCCGGTGATGCCGGTGTAGACGCGCTGGATGTTCAGGTCGGCCATCAGCTCGGCCTCCTTGAGCGCCTGCTGGATGCTCTGCACCGTCGCATCGATGTTCACCACCACACCGCGCTTGAGCCCGTTGCTGGGCGCCACACCCAGCCCTGCCAGCTTGAGCTCGCCATTGCCCAGCACCTCGGCGACGACCACCATGATCTTGGCGGTGCCGATGTCCAGGCCGACGACCACGTCTTTGCTATCTCGCGCCATAGTCAGTAGCCCTCGCTGATCAAGTGATTGGTATGGTTCATGTTTCGCATCTCTGTGTTTTATTTTTTGACTGGCGCCCGGCCCGCTGCCGAGGTGCCCGTGGTCACCCCTTGCATGCGCACCGCATAGCCCCCGGCATGGCGCAGATCCGCCGACGTCAGCGATGCCACGCTGCGTCTGTAGGTACCGGTGACTTCAGGCAAAGATTCAACAAATTTACGTACCCGCTCGCTCAGGACATCCTCCCGGCCCTGGCCCATCTCGATGACTGCGCCCGACTGCAAGGTGGCCTTCCAGCTGCCGCTGTTCGACTCGGCCAGCGCCACCAGCGCGTTGTCGAGCTTGGCGTAGATGGGCGCGAGCGCGCGGAACATGGCCAGCACCTCTTGCGAGCGCCCAGCCGGGCCCGACAGGTGCGGCAGGTGCAGCAGATCGGGGTCGGCCGAGTCGCCTTCAAACATCTGGCCTTCGCTGTTGAGCAGGCGGGACTCGCCCTCCGCGCCCCAGATCGCCGTGGCATCCTGCTCGGTGATCGTCACCGCCAAGGTGCTGGGGAACTCGCGCTTGATGCGCGCCTGGCGCACCCAGGGCGCCTGCTCGAAGATCCGGCGCGTCTCATCGAGGTCCATCGTGAAGAAGTTGCCCTTGAGCGACGGCATCACATTGGCCTGCAGCGACACGGCGCTGTTGTGTTCGAGCTCGCCCTGCACCACGATTCGCGCAATGCTCAGCGCCGGATGGTGGATGGCCCAGCGCACCCCAGCCAGCACCAGCAACGCGCCGCAGCCGAGGAACAATGCCGTGGCCAGCATGTTCATCAGCTTGACGTCGAAGGGGACTGGCATGGTCTGCTCCATGGATCTCATCTCCTTGTCTTAGAGCTCCGCACCCTGGGCCGCATCGCTCGATGCATTGGCCAGCAGGTGCAAACACAGGTCTTCATAGCTCATGCCGGTGGCACGGGCGGCCATCGGCACCAGCGAATGGCTGGTCATGCCCGGCGAGGTATTGATCTCCAGCAGGAAGAGCTGCTGGTCCGAAGCCCGCACCATCACATCGGCACGCGACCAGCCCCGGCAGCCCAGGGTGCGGAAGGCCTTTTCCGCCAGGTCGCGGATCGCCGCTTCCATCTCGCCAGGCAGCTCGCTGGGGCAGAAATACTGGGTGGTGTCGGTGAAGTACTTGTTCTGGTAGTCGTAGTTGCCTTCGGGCGCGACGATCTTGATCACCGGCAGCGCCTTGGCGCTGCTGCCCTGGCCCAGCACGGCACACGTCGTTTCCATGCCCTCGATGAACTGCTCGCACAGCACTTCGGGGTCGTAGCGGGAGGCCAGCGCATAGGCCTGGGCGCATTCTTCGGGGCTGCTGATCTTGGACAGGCCAATGGTCGAGCCCTCGCGTGCAGGCTTGACGATCATTGGCGCGCCCAGTGCGGCCAGCGCATCGCGCGTGTCCTGCTCGCTGGCGGCCATGCGCCACTCAGGGGTGGACAGGCCTTCAAAGCGCCAGATGCGCTTGGTCATGATCTTGTCCATCGCGATGCTCGAGGCCATCACGCCCGGGCCGGTGTAGGGAATGCCCAGCAGCTCCAGCGCGCCTTGCACCGTGCCGTCTTCGCCATGGCGGCCATGCAGCGCGATGAAGCAGCGCGCAAAGCCTTGCTTGCGCAGCTCGCCCAGGTCCTGCTGCGAGGGGTCAAACGCATGCGCATCCACCCCCTTGGACTGCAGCGCAGCGAGCACGCCCTTGCCGGACATCAGCGACACCTCGCGCTCTGCCGAGCTCCCGCCCATCAGCACCGCGACCTTGCCCAAGGCCTTCACATCAATATTGTTCATGGTTTCACTCATACCGCGCTCCCCTGCGGCGCTACACGCTCTTGCCCACCCGCCAATGCCATCACCTTGGCAGCCACCGCACCAATCGATCCCGCGCCCATGCACAGCAGCACGTCGCCGTCCTGCGCCTGGTCCAGAATCTGCTGGGGCAGGCTGCTGATCTGCTCGACAAACACCGGCTCCACCTTGCCAGCCACACGCACCGCGCGGGCCAGCGCACGGCTGTCGGCCGCCACGATGGGCGTCTCACCAGCGGCATACACCTCGGCCAGCAGCACCGCATCGGCGCCGCCCAGCACCTGGACAAAGTCTTCAAAGCAATCCCGCGTGCGGGTATAGCGGTGCGGCTGGAAGGCCAGCACCAGCCGGCGGCCTGGAAACGCGCCGCGCGCGGCCGCAATGGTGGCAGCCATTTCGACAGGGTGATGTCCGTAATCGTCAATAACCGTCAACTCGCCGCCGTTGGGCAGCTGGGCCTGGCCATAACGCTGAAAACGGCGCCCCACGCCCTTGAAGCCTTGCAGCGCCCGCTGCAGCGCTGCGTCATCGATGCCGATGGCAGCCGCCACACCGACCACGGCCAGCGCATTGAGCACGTTGTGCTCGCCAGGCAGGTTCAGCACCACCTCCAGATCGGGCAAGGGCTGGGCCAGGCGGCGCTGCACGGTAAAGCGCATCTGGCCGTTGTCGGCCTGCAGGTTCACAGCGCGGATCTGGGCGTTCTCGCCCAGGCCGTAGGTCGTGACCTTGCAGGCCACGCGCTCGATGATGTCGCCAACGGCCGGGCTGTCGATGCAGACCACCGCATTGCCATAAAAGGGCATGCGGTTCAAAAAATCGACAAAGGCCGTCTTGAGCCGGCCAAAGTCATGGCCATAGGTGTCCATGTGGTCGGCATCGATGTTCGTGACCACCGCCATCACCGGCAGCAGGTTCAGGAACGAGGCATCGGATTCGTCCGCCTCGACCACGATGTACTCACCACTGCCCAGGCGTGCATTGGCGCCGGCGCTGTTGAGCTTGCCGCCAATGACAAAGGTCGGGTCCAGGCCGGCCTCGGCCAGCACGCTGGTCACCAGGCTGGTGGTGGTCGTCTTGCCATGGGTGCCGGCAATGGCGATGCCCTTGCGCAGGCGCATCAGCTCAGCGAGCATCAGCGCGCGCGGCACCACCGGAATGCCCATGGCCCGGGCGGCCACCACTTCGGGGTTGTCGGCCTGCACCGCCGTCGATGTCACCACCGCCTGGGCCTGGGCGATATGCGCCGCATCATGGCCCACAAAGGTGGTGATACCGGCATCGCGCAGATGCGCCATGGTGCTGCTGTCCGACAGGTCCGAGCCCGAGACCATATAGCCCAGGTTGTGCAGCACTTCGGCAATGCCGCTCATGCCGGCACCGCCGATACCTACAAAATGAATGCGTTGGATGGCGTGTTTCATCGTGCCACCTCCACGCAGGCATCCGCCACTGCTTGGGCGGCTTCCAATTTCTGCATTTTCTTTGCCTTTTGGGCCATGTCCACCAGGCCCGTCCGCTGCATATTCTCTAGCATCTGAGCCAGGTTTTCCGGGGTCAAAACGCTTTGTTGCACCAACCAGCCGGCGCCGGCATCCACCAGAAAGCGCGCATTGGCCGTCTGGTGGTCATCCACCGCCGCTGGAAACGGCACAAACACCGCCGCAGCGCCCACGGCGGCCAGCTCGGTCACCGTGCTGGCGCCTGCGCGGCAGACAATGACATCGGCATCCGCATAGGCCTTGGCCGCATCGTCGATAAAGGGGGTGAGGCTGGCTTGCACACCAGCGGCTGCGTAATTGGCCTGCAGTGCATCGATCTGCTTGGCGCCGCTTTGGTGCGTGACCACCGGGCGGGTCTCGGGTGCCATCCGCGCCAGCGCCTTAGGGACCACCTCGTTCAAGGCCTTGGCGCCCAGGCTGCCGCCCACCACCAGCAGCTGCAGCGGACCACTGCGGCCAGCAAAGCGCTCAGCAGGTTCTGGCTGCTGCAGGAACTCGGCGCGCAGCGGATTGCCCACCCACTGGCCGCCGTCAATCGCATGGGGGAAGGCGCTGAACACGCGCTGGGCCATGCGGGCCAGCAGCTTGTTGGCCATGCCCGGCACCGAGTTCTGCTCATGCAGCACGATGGGCACACCGGCCAGCTTGGCCGCCAGGCCGCCGGGCACGGTGATGTAGCCGCCCATGCCCACAACCACATCGGGGCGGACCTTGCGCAGCACGGCACGCGCCTGCTGCAAGGCCTTCAACAAGCGCAGCGGCAGGCCGACCAGGGACATGAGCCCCTTGCCACGCACGCCCGAGAACGCCACCCGCTCCAGCGCAAAGCCCTGGGGGGGTACCAGGCGCTCTTCCATGCTGTCGGGCGCGCCCAGCCAGTGCACGGTCCAGCCACGGCTGCGCAGCTCCTGGGCCACGGCCAGGCCGGGGAAAATATGGCCGCCGGTGCCGCCCGCCATGATCAGTGCCGTCTTGCCGCTCATGATCGCGCCCCCCCGGCACCCATGGCCTTGTTTTCGCAATCGATGCGCAGCACGATGGCAATCGCCACCAGGTTCATCAAGATCGCCGAGCCGCCGAAACTCATCAGCGGCAGGGTCAGGCCCTTGGTGGGCAAGGCGCCCAGGTTCACACCGGCATTGATGAAGGTCTGAAAGCCCAGCCAGATCGCAATGCCCTGCGCCACCAGGCCGGAGAAGATGCGGTCCATGCGGATCGCCTGGCGGCCGATCTCGACAATGCGGCGGATCATGAAGAAGAACAGACCCAAGAGCGCAATGATGCCCACCAGGCCCAGCTCCTCGCCGATCACCGCCAGCAAGAAGTCGGTGTGCGCCTCGGGCAGCCAGTGCAGCTTCTCGACGCTGCCACCCAGGCCCACGCCAAAGATCTCGCCCCGGCCAATCGCAATCAGCGAATGCGAGAGCTGGTAGCCCTTGCCCAGCGCATGCTTTTCGCTCCAGGGATCGAGGTAGGCAAAAATCCGTTCGCGCCGCCATTCGGAGGTCATCACGATCAGCGCAAAGGCGGCCACCAGCACCAGCGCGATCAGGAAGAACATGCGGGCATTGACGCCGCCCAGGAACAGGATACCCATGGCGATCACGGCGATCACCATGAAGGCGCCCATGTCGGGCTCGGCCAGCAGCAGCGCGCCGACGATACCCACGGCCAGCCCCATCGGCAGCACGGCGCGGAAGAAGCGCTCCTTGACCTCCATCTTGCGCACCATGTAATCGGCGGCATACATGATGACCGCGATCTTGGCCAACTCGGAGGGCTGGAAGTTCATGATGCCCAGCGACAGCCAGCGGCGCGCGCCGTTGACCACCGTGCCCACATGCGGGATCAGCACCGCAATCAGCAGCAGGATCGAGGCAATGAACAGCCAGGGCGCCCAGTGCTCCCAGACCTTCATCGGGATCTGGAAGGTGAGCACCGCCGCCACAAAGCCCAGCCCCACACTCATCAGGTGGCGCTGGAAGAAGTAGTAATGCGCGATCTTGCCGAAGCGCGGGTTGTCCGGCATCGCGATCGAGGCCGAGAACACCATGACGATGCCCCAGGACAGAATGGCCACCACCAGCCAGATGAGCACCTGGTCGGCACCAAAGATATTGGTGGTGTTCGATGGCGTCTGGCGGTACTCATTGCCACCCACGCGCACCGGCAGGATATCCACAGGCTTTTCCCCGGCCGGCTTGAACCAGCCCGAGAACCTGCTGCGCAGTCCGGTATCGGCGCTCATGGCTGCACCTCCAGGCTGGTACCGCGCTCTTCGGCCAGCGCCGCAACGGCCTGGCAGAAGACTTCGGCGCGGTGGCCGTAGTTTTGGAACATGTCAAAGCTGGCGCAGGCCGGCGACATCAGCACCGCGTCGCCTGCGACCGCCTTCTGGCTGGCCAGCAGCACGGCATCGTCCATGCTGGCTGCGTGCAACATCGGCACACCGGTGTCGGCCAGTGCGGCTTCGATCAGCGGCGCATCGCGGCCGATCAGCACCACGGCGCGCGCATAGCGCAGCACGGGCGCTGCCAGCGGCGAGAAGTCCTGGCCCTTGCCCTCACCGCCCAGGATCAGCACGATGCGGCGCTCGGCACCCAGGCCCATCAGCGCGGCCACTGTGGCGCCCACATTGGTGCCCTTGCTGTCGTCAAAATATTCCACATCGCTGACGATGCCGATGGGCTCGACCCGGTGGCGCTCGCCCCGGTACTCGCGCAGGCCAAACAGCATTGGGGCGAAACCGGCACCTGCCGCATGGCCCAGCGCCAGCGCGGCCAGCGCATTCATCGCGTTGTGGCGGCCCCGGATGCGCAGCGCATCGGCGGGCATCAGCCGCTGCAGGAACACATCGTCTGCGGCTGTCTGGTTGCGCTTGTTGCTGGCGCTGTTGCCATCGTCCTGCGCACGCACCAGCCAGGCCATGCCGTTGACCACGTCCAGGCCATAGTCACCCACTTGCGTGGGCAGATCCAGACCAAAGCTGATGTGGGGGCGCAGCTGGGGGCGCTGCAGCTTGACGCGCACGGGCGGCGGCAGCATGGCCATCACGGCCGGGTCGTCGCGGTTGAGCACCATCAGCGCATCGCTGCCAAAAATCTTGGCCTTGGCGCCTGCATAGGCCTCCATGCTGCCATGCCAGTCCAGGTGGTCCTGGCTGATATTGAGCACGGTCGCTGCCGTCGGGTTGAAGGCATGCGCATCTTCGAGCTGGAAGCTCGACAGCTCCAGCACCCAGGCCTGGGGCAGGCTCTGGGCATCGATGTGCTGCGACAGCGTATCGAGCAGGCTGGGGCCGATATTGCCGGCCACGGCCGTGGTCATGCCGGCATGCGCGAGCAATTGCCCCGTGAGCGACGTGACCGTGGTCTTGCCATTCGTGCCCGTGATCGCCAGCACCTTGGGCGCATAGCCATGGGCCTGGGCCAGCGACTGCAGGGCCAGGCTGAAAAGATCCAGCTCGCCGCTGACCGGCAAGCCAATGGCGCGCGCCGCATCAACGACGGGGGCTACGGTTTCGGGGCTCAGTCCGGGCGAGCGGTAGACCACACGCACCGGCTGGCCATCGACCAGCGCAGCGGACAACACACCGGCGACAAAACGCACCTCCGGCAGCTCGCTGCGCAGCTGCGCCAAATGGGATGGCGCATCGCGCGTATCCGCAACCGTCACCTGGGCGCCGCAACGCACACACCAGCGCGCCATCGCCAGGCCCGAGATACCCAAACCCAGCACCAGCACCTGCTGGCCTTGCAGCGGATGCTCTTGCCCCTGCGGCCACTGGGCCGGCACCGGGGCATAGACCACCTCGGCCTCCTGGGGCTGTACATCCACCGCGGTCACCTCGCTGCTGGCAGCGTCCGACACGCCAGGATCGGCAAAGATCTGCGCGACAAAGGCCGCCGCATCCTTGGCGGCCGTCAGGGTCGACACATCGGGCACCGGGGCCATGTCCACTGCCGAGGCGTCGGCAACGGGGGGCACTTCAGCATCCGCAGCATCGGTAGCCACAACGGCTGCTTCGTCCGCAGCCGCGTCCACGGGGGCTTCATCTTCAGCCAAGGGCTGTGCCAGCACTTGCGCATCGGCGCCAGGCGCTGCCACCTCAGGCTGCAACGCGGCAGGCTGCGCCAGCTCAGCCGCAGCCACCGGCACTACCGCTGGCGCCAGGGGCGCAGCTGCGGCTTCTGCCAAAGGGTCAAGGGGGTGGAGGTGCTCGGTTGACATGGTGCTCACCGCAGCTTCAAGGTAGACAGACCGATCAGACACAGCAGCATCGTGATGATCCAGAAACGCACAACGACCTGGGTTTCACGCCAGCCGCTCTTTTCAAAATGGTGGTGCAAGGGGGCCATCTTCAACAGGCGCCGGCCTTCGCCATAGCGCTTCTTGGTGTACTTGAACCAGACCACCTGCATCATCACCGACACGGCCTCGGCCACAAAGATGCCGCCCATGATGGCCAGCACGATCTCTTGCCGAACGATCACCGCGATCGTGCCCAGCGCGCCGCCCAGCGCCAGCGCGCCCACATCGCCCATGAAGACCTGGGCCGGGTGGGTGTTGAACCACAGGAAGGCCAGGCCCGCGCCGGTCATTGCGCAGCAGAACACCAGCAGCTCACCGGTGCCGCCAATGTGCGGGAACAGCAGGTAGCGCGAGAAATTGACGCTGCCGGTCACATAGGCGAACACGCCCAGGGCCGAGCCGACCATCACCACCGGCATGATGGCCAGGCCATCCAGACCATCGGTCAGGTTGACTGCATTGCTCGCGCCCACGATGACCAGGTAGGTCATGATCACAAAGCCCAGCACGCCCAGCGGGTAGTTCACCTGCTTGAAGAAGGGCACCATCAGGCCAGCGTTGGGCGGCAGATCCAGCGAGAAGCCCGACTGCACCCAGTTGACGAACAGGCTCCAGACCTCGGCATTGGTGTTTTCCGAGATGCAGAACACCAGGGCCAGCGCGGAGGCCAGGCCCAGCACCGACTGCCAGAAATACTTTTCGCGCGAGCGCATGCCTTCGGGGTCCTTGTTGACCACCTTGCGCCAGTCATCGACCCAGCCAATGGCACCAAAGCCCCAGGTGACGATCAGCACGATCCAGACAAAGCGGTTGGACAGGTCAAACCACAGCACGGTCGAGATGGTGATCGCCAGCAGGATCAGCACGCCGCCCATCGTGGGGGTGCCGCTCTTGCTCAAATGGCTTTGCATCGCATAGCCCCGGATGGGCTGGCCGATCTTCAGCGCCGACAAGGTGCGGATGACCTTGGGGCCAGCCACCAAGCCGATCACCAGCGCCGTCATCGCCGCCATCACCGCGCGGAAGGTCAGGTACTGGAAGATGCGCAAAAAGCCGAACTCGGGCGAGAGGCTTTGCAACCAGCTGGCGAGCACAATCAGCATGCGGCCTCCTCATGGGCGTTCAGGCCCTTGTCTGCGCACGACTGCATCGCCTGCACCACTTGCTCCATCTTCATGAACCGCGAACCTTTGACCAACACACTGCCCAACTGAGGCATCAACTTGCACACCGCATCCTGCAAGGCAGGCATGCTCTCGAAATGCTGAGCACCCGCACCAAAGGCCTCGGCGGCCGACTGGCTTTGGGCACCCAAAGTAAACAACTGGGCGATGCCATGCTGCCTGGCCAGCGCACCGGCCTCGGCATGGAACTGGGGCCCTTGGTCACCCACCTCGCCCATATCACCCAGCACCAAGAGCTGGGCCGCAGGCAGCTCGGCCAGCACCTCGATCGCGGCTTGCACCGAATCCGGGTTGGCGTTGTAGCTGTCATCGACCACCGTCAGGCTGCGGCCGGCGATGGGCAGGGCCAGCGCGCGCGAACGGCCCTTGACCGGCTCGAACGCCGACAGGCCCTGGGCAATCGCAGCCAGCGGCACACCGGCGGCATGGGCGCAAGCAGCGGCGGCCAAGGCATTGCGCACGTTGTGGCGGCCAGCAATCTGCAGCACCACGGGCGCAGCGCCACCGGGCAGGTGCAGCTGCAAATGCCAGGCACCCTCTTGCCACCGCACATCGCTGGCATAGGCCTGGGCACCATCGGCCTGTTCGCCGAACAGGCAGGTCGCCCGGCCGGCAGCCAGTGCTTGCCACAAGGGGGTGTAGGTATCGCCAGCAGGGAACACCGCCACGCCATCGGCCGGCAGCGCGGCGAGCACGCTGCCGTTTTCGCGGGCCACGGCTTCCACCGTGTGCATGAACTCCTGGTGCTCGCGCTGCGCGTTGTTGACCAGGGCCACCTGGGGCTGCGCCATCGCGGCGAGCACGGCGATTTCGCCAGGGTGGTTCATACCCAGCTCGACCACGGCAGCGCGGTGCGCAGCCGTCAGGCCCAGCAGGGTCAACGGCACGCCGATCTCGTTGTTCAGGTTGCCACGCGTGGCCCAGGCCGCATCACCCGCATGGGCGCGCAGGATCGAGGCCAGCATCTGGGTCACCGTGGTCTTGCCATTGCTGCCCGTCACCGCAATCAGCGGCAGCGGGAACTGCGCACGCCAGCCCGTGGCCAGTGCGCCCAGCGCCGCCAGGGTATCGGGCACCACAATGCCGGGCAGGCCAGCCTCGGCCGGGTCGGCATGGCACAGCGCGGCCGCTGCACCTGCCGCCTGGGCCTGGGCCAGAAACTGGTTGGCATCAAAGCGCTCACCCTTGAGCGCCACAAACAAATCGCCCGCCTGCAGGCTGCGCGAGTCCGAGTGGACGCGCAGCAGCGGCACAGCACCATCCCCCACCAGCCGGGCCTGGGGGACAAGGGGCTCAATGAAGCCCAGCGCCTGCTGCAGGGTCATCATGCTCATAGTTGTTCTTTCCGCTTGGCCAGCGCAGCATGGGCCTGCGCGGCATCGAGAAAGGGCAGCTTCACGCCAGCCACTTCCTGGTAATCCTCATGGCCCTTGCCGGCCAGCAGCACCACATCCTGGCTGGACGCGCGCAGCAGCACCTCTTCGATGGCGGCCGCGCGGTCGGCCTGTACATGCCAATGCGCACTGGGCGTCATACCGCGCAGAATGTCGTCGATGATGGCCTGGGGCTGCTCGCCGCGCGGGTTGTCGCTGGTCACGACCACCTCGTCGGCACCGGCCTGGGCAATGCGGCCCATCAGCGGGCGCTTGCCGGCATCGCGGTTGCCACCACAGCCAAACACGCACCACAGCTGGCCGCCGCGCTGTACAGCCAGCGGGCGCAGCGCCTGCAAGGCCTTGTCCAGCGCATCGGGGGTGTGGGCGTAATCGATGGCCACCAGCGGCGCACCGGCCTGGCTGACCTGCTCCATGCGTCCGGGCACTGCCGCCAGCACCGCACAGGCTTGTGCAGCCTGCTGCAAGCTCGCTCCCAGCACGCGCAGGCTGGCCATCACCTGCAGCAGGTTAAGCACGTTGTACTGGCCAATCACCTGGCTGTGCAGGGTCACGGCAGCGGCTTCGGCGCCCGCCTCTACAACCTCGAACACCAGGCCACGTTCGCCCGCGCGGATGGCCTGGGCCGACAGACGGGCCTGGCTGGGCTTATCCACGGAGACGGTCCACAGATCCAGCGCGCCACCGGCCAAGGATGCCGCCAGTGCCGCGCCGCGGGCGTCGTCCAGGTTGACCACAGCCGATTGAAGGCCGGACCAGTGGAACAGTGCCTCCTTGGCGGCCCAGTAGGCGTCCATGCTGCCGTGGTAGTCCAGGTGGTCCTGGGTGAAATTCGTGAAGATGGCCAGCCGGATGCGGGTGCCGGCCAGGCGGTGCTCGGCAATGCCGATGGACGAGGCCTCGATCGCGCAAGCGCCATAGCCGGCATCGGCAAAGCTGCGGAAAGCGCGTTGCAGCAGCACCGGATCGGGGGTGGTCATGCCGGTCACATCGAGCTGGTGCGGCGGAATGCCCACGCCCAGGGTACCGACCATGGCGCAGCCCCGGTGCGGCAGCACACCGGCTTCGCACAGATGGCTCACCGCCTGGGCCAGCCACCAGCTGATGCTGGTCTTGCCATTGGTGCCGGTGACAGCCAGCACATCGAGCTGCTCGCTGGGCTGGCCAAACCAGGCGCTGGCCATCGGGCCGGTGGCAGCCTTCAAATCGGCCATCGCAGCAACGGGCATGCCCTGCAGATCAAATTGTTCCAGGCCAGCCTGCTCGACCAGGCAGGCGGCCGCGCCGCGCTGCACGGCCTGGGCCACATAGGCCCGGCCGTCGTTGACGCCGCCGGGCCAGGCAATAAAGGCGTCGCCCGCTTGCACCTGGCGGCTGTCGGTGTGCAGGGTGCCGCCACGTACACGCTCGCGCAGCCACTCAACGGCGGCGGCGGTGCTGTGCACCGTGGTCACGGTGGTGGTGTTGTGGGTGGTGGTGCTCATAGCGGCTCCTCCACATCGTTGGCCACGATCTGCGGCTTGACCGACATATCGGGCTGCACGCCCATCAGGCGCAGGGTCTGCTGCACCACTTCGCTGAACACCGGGCCAGCGACGGTACCGCCATAAAAGCTGCCCTGGCTGGGCTCGTCGACCATCACGGCCACGATGATGCGCGGGTTCTCGATCGGTGCAATGCCGGTGAACCAGGCGCGGTACTTGCCTGCGGCATAGCCCCGGCCCTGCTGCTTGCGGGCCGTACCCGACTTGCCGCCGATGGAGTAGCCCACGGTCTGCGCCTTCTGGCCGGTACCACCGGGGCCGGCAGCCATCCACAGCATGTGGCGCACCAGCTCGGCGGTCTTCTTCGAGAACACCGGCGTGCCCGCAGGACGGCCCGTGCGCTTGAGCATGGTCGCCGGGATCACATTGCCGTCGTTCGAGAACACGGTGTAGGAGCGCGCCATCTGGAACAGCGAAGCCGACAGGCCGTAGCCGTAGGAGATGGTGGCCTGCTCGACCGGCTTCCAGGTCTTCCAGGGACGCAGGCGGCCACTGGCCGCGCCCGGGAAGGCGATCTGGGGCTTTTGCCCATAACCCAGCGCCGAGTGCACATTCCACATCTCTTGGGGCGTCATCTTCTGCGCCACCTTGAGCGCGCCCACGTTGGAGGACTTCTGGATCACGCCATCCACCGTCAAGGCCCCGTAGTTGTGGGTGTCACTGATCGTGAAGCCGCCGATCGCGTAGCGTCCGGGGGTGGTGTCGATGATCGTGGTGTTCTTGACCCGGCCCAGCTCCAGGGCCGTGCCCACGGTGATGGGCTTCATCGTCGAGCCGGGCTCAAAGGTGTCGGTGATGGCGCGGTTGCGCAGCTGCTCGCCGGTCAGGCGCGAGCGGTTGTTCGGGTCATAGCTGGGGTAGTTGGCCAGCGCCAGCACTTCGCCGGTGTGGGCATCCATCACCACCACGCTGCCGGCCTTGGCCTTGAAGGCGGCCACCTGGTCGCGCAGCTTCTGGTAGGCAAAGAACTGCACCTTGCTGTCGATGGACAGCTGGATGTCCTGGCCCTCTTGCGGCGGCGTCTCCACGCCGACGCCTTCGACGATGCGGCCCAGGCGGTCCTTGATCACGCGGCGCGAGCCGGCCTTGCCGCCCAGCTCGGTGTTGAAGGCCAGCTCCATGCCTTCCTGGCCCTGGTCTTCCACATTGGTAAAGCCCACGACGTGGGCTGCGGATTCACCTTCGGGGTACTGGCGCTTGTATTCCTTGCGCAGGTAGATGCCCTTGACATCCAGCGCCTTGATCTTCTGCCCGATATCCCAATCGAGCTGCCGCTTGATCCAGACAAAGGACTTGTCCTCATCGGCCAGCTTGGCATCGAGTTGCGCCAGCGGCATGCCCATCAGCTTGGCGATCTCGCCAATCTTGGCCTTGATCGCCGGATCGGCCTGGTCCACATCTTCGGGAATCGCCCAGATGCTGGCAGCGGGCACGCTGGAGGCCAGAATCAGGCCATTGCGGTCGAGGATGCGGCCCCGGTTGGCCGGCAGCTCGATCGTACGGGCAAAGCGCACTTCGCCCTGGCGCAGAAAGAAATCGTTGCCGATGACCTGCACATAGGCGGCGCGGCCAATCAGGCCGGTAAAGGCCAGCGCCAGGCCAATCATGATGAAGCGGCTGCGCCACATCGGCGTGCGCTCGGCCAGCAGCGGGCTGGTGGAGTAGCGCATGTCCTTGCTCATGGTGCCACGCCTCCGGTGCCCGGCTCGGGCACATAGACGGTGACGGCCGGCGTCGCCGTCTGCATGCCCCATTTGTCGCGCGCGAGCTGCTCTAGGCGCAGCGGCGTGGCCTGGGCGCGCTTTTCCACCTGCAGGCGCTGGTGGTCCGTCTCCAGCTGGCGCGACTCGGCCAGTGCGCGGTCGAGTTCGGTGAACAGCTTGCGCGATTCATACTGCGACTGCACCAGCGCCATCGCGCTGAGGATCGTCACCATGAGCAGCAGAATGTTCAGGCGCAGCAGCACAGCCACCCCCTGTTGCATGGTCCGGGCAGGCAGCGGTGCATCATGCCGCCACCTCGGTGCGTTCGGCCACCCGCATCACCGCACTGCGGGCGCGTGGGTTGGCCGAGACTTCTGCCTCACTGGGTTTGATGCGCTCGAGCGCCTTGAGCAGCATGGGCTTGGGCGCTGCAAAGGGTGCACGGCGGTCGAACACCTCTTTGGAATGCTTGGCGATGAACTGCTTGACGATGCGGTCTTCCAGCGAGTGGAAGCTGATCACCACCAGGCGGCCGCCGGGAGCGAGCACCCGCAGGCTGGCCTCTAGCGCCTGTTCGAGCTCTTCGAGCTCGGCATTAATGAAAATCCGAAGAGCCTGGAATGTCCGCGTAGCTGGATTTTGCCCAGCCTCGCGGGTCTTGACTGCGCCAGCCACGAGCTCGGCCAGATCGGCAGTGGTGGCGACTGGCGAGCCAGCCTCCCGCCGCGCAACAATCGCCTTTGCAATGGGCCCAGCAAACCGTTCTTCACCGAAGTCACGAATCACCTCCGCTATTTGCTGTGTTTCCGCCTCTTGCAACCACTCGGCCACACTCTGGCCTCGGGTGGTGTCCATGCGCATGTCGAGCGGGCCATCGAAGCGGAAACTGAAGCCGCGCTCGGGACTGTCGATCTGCGGGGAGCTGACCCCCAGATCCAGCAGCACGCCGGCCACCGAAGCGGCAGGCAGCTGCGCCATGTGGCTGAAGCCCTCATGGCGAATGGCAAACCGGGCGTCGGCAATCTTGCCGGCCTCGGCAATCGCCTCCACGTCCTTGTCAAAAGCAATGAGCCGGCCCTGGGCCGGCAGCTTGGACAGCACCAGGCGGGAGTGCCCGCCTCTGCCGAAGGTCCCATCGACAAAGACCGGGTCCATCTCGACCCTGGCCTCCAACAAGGCGTCCACGGCCTCGTTGAGCAAGACGGTGGTGTGCAGGTAGTTCTTGGTTTCCACATGCACCTCAGAATGCAAAGTTATCCAGGGCGTCGGGCGGCAGATTCTGCAGGGCTTCGGCCTCCTGCTTCTCGTACGTCGCCTTGTCCCACAATTCAAAATGGCTGCCCATCCCCATCAGGATCGCGTCCTTGGTGATGTTGGCCGCAGCACGCAGCTCGGGGGACACCAGCACACGGCCAGTGCCATCCATCTCCACATCCATGGCGCTACCCAGAAAAATCCGCTTGAGCACCTGCTCGCCCATCTTGACCTGCGCCATGCGCGCGCTGAAAACCGCCCAGGCATCCTGCGGGAAGATCATCAGGCAACCATGGGGGTGGCGGGTAATGGTGAGCGTGGGTCCGGGCTTCGTCAGCGCGTCGCGATGCCGGGTCGGTATCGATAACCGACCTTTCGCATCAAGACTGAGTGAGGAAGCTCCTTGAAACACGGTGTGGACTCTGGTTGGGGTTTCGGAGGGAGTAAGTGCACTTTTTCCCACAAAACTGCACTTTTCCCCACTGTATCAGGAATTCCAGATCGCGCCACACTTCAACACAATGATTTGCAATGAAAATACAAGTAAATCAATAACTTATAACGCACTTCGAGCAAAAACCGCTATGAAATTCTTCTTATTTGATAGGCACTTACAATCGCCTCTATATCCAGACTCTTAGCAAAATTGACGCCATCAGGGATTAGCATCTGATCGTCTTTTGTTACAAAACTAGATGTTCTCCTACAGGCCCAGATGCGGCGGCTGGGCGAAAAGCAAGTGCCCGCCAACATGGGCGGGCACGCGGTTCAGAATGCGCGCTGCCGCGCACCTTATGGCTAGAGGATATAACGCGATAAATCCTCGTTTTGGCTCAACGAGCCCAGGCGCTGGTCCACATAAGCGGCGTCAATCACCACCGTCTGCCCGCCCAGCTTGGCGGCCCCAAAGCTGATCTCCTCGAGCAGGCGCTCCATCACCGTCGCCAGGCGGCGCGCGCCGATGTTCTCGGTGCGCTCATTGACGTCAAAGGCGATGCGCGCCAGGCGCGTGATGCCATCGGCCTCAAACTGCAGCGTCACGCCTTCGGTGGCCAGCAGCGCTTCGTACTGCTTGATCAGCGAGGCATGGGTCTGCGTCAGAATGGCCTCGAAATCCTGCACCGACAGCGAGCCGAGCTCAACGCGGATCGGAAAACGCCCTTGCAGCTCGGGGATCAGGTCGCTGGGCTTGGCCAGGTGAAAGGCGCCCGAGGCAATGAACAGGATGTGGTCGGTCTTCACAATGCCGTACTTGGTCGACACCGAAGTGCCTTCGACCAGGGGCAGCAGATCGCGCTGCACGCCCTGGCGCGAGACATCGCTGCCGCTGGTCTCCTGGCGCGTGGCGACCTTGTCGATCTCGTCGATGAAGACGATGCCGTTTTGCTCGAGGTTCTCGATGGCCCGGGATTTGACATCTTCCTCGTTCACCAGCTTGGCCGCCTCCTCATCGGTGATCAGCTGCAGCGCTTCGCTGATCTTGAGCTTGCGGACCTTGCGCTTTTCCTGGCCCATCTGGCTGAACATGCCGCGCAGCTGCTCGGCCATCTCTTCCATGCCCTGGGGGCCCATGATCTCGAGCTGGGGCTTGGCCTCGGCCACCTCGATGTCAATTTCCTTGTCATTGAGCTCACCCTGGCGCAGCTTCTTGCGGAACACCTGGCGCGTGCTGGTATCGGGTGCGGCTTCGCCGGTGCGGGCGGGTGGCAGCAGCGCGTCCAGAATGCGCTCTTCGGCGGCATCCTCGGCACGCACGCGCAGCTTCTTCACGTCCGATGCGCGGGTCTGTTTGACGGCCACCTCGGCCAGGTCGCGGATGATGGCATCCACATCCTTGCCCACATAGCCCACCTCGGTGAACTTGGTCGCCTCAACCTTGATGAAGGGCGCATCGGCCAGCTTGGCCAGGCGCCGGGCGATCTCGGTCTTGCCCACACCCGTGGGGCCAATCATCAGGATGTTCTTGGGCGTGATCTCCTGGCGCAGGCCGTCAGCGACCTGCTGGCGGCGCCAGCGGTTGCGCAGCGCGATAGCGACCGCGCGCTTGGCATTGGCCTGGCCAACGATATGGTTGTCGAGTTCGGAAACGATTTCCTGGGGTGTCATCGAGGACATAGTGCAAAAATCCGGTTGGCACCCGCCGGGCAACGGGTACAGCAGTCGATCAATGGGAGATGGGGCGGCAGGCGGCGCGCCAGCCTGCCAGACGCTCACAAGGTCTCAATCGTGTGGTGCATATTGGTGTAGATGCACAGCTCACCGGCGATGCCCAGCGATTTGCGCACCACCTCTTCGGCCGACAGCTCGGTGTTGTTCAACAGCGCCTTGGCGGCCGAATGCGCATAGGCGCCGCCCGATCCGATGGCCACAATGCCCTGCTCGGGCTCCAACACATCGCCGTTACCGGTGATGATCAGCGAGGCCGAATGGTCGGCCACCGCCAGCATGGCTTCGAGCCGGCGCAGCACCCGGTCGGTGCGCCAGTCCTTGGTCAGCTCGATCGCTGCGCGGGTCAGCTGGCCCTGGTGCTTGTCTAGTTTGGCCTCGAAGCGCTCGAACAAGGTGAAGGCATCGGCCGTGGCGCCGGCAAAGCCGGCCAGCACCTTGCCGCCATAGAGCTTGCGCACCTTGCGTGCAGTGCCCTTGACGACGATGTTGCCCAGGGTGACCTGGCCATCGCCGCCGATGGCGACCTGGATGCCTTGCGGCGTTTCGCGCCGCACGCTGAGAATGGTTGTGCCGTGATACTGTTCCATAGTCTTGTCTATATGGAGCCTGGCCCGGGTTTTCCAAGGAGGGGGCGGCACAGCAGGCAGAAAAAAACGCACCCGCAGGTGCGTTGGTCGCCAGCTGCCGCTGACCGATCAGTTTTCCCGCTGGTTGACGATGGAATGCTCGTTGATGCCGATCAGGTTGAAGAACACGGCATTCAAGCGGTGCAGGTTGCCAAAACGCACCAGCACGTTTTTCTGTTGGCATTCGGCCACCCAGTTGAGCACCGAGCCAGCCGCGACAAAATCGATGCGCATCAGGCGGTCGCAGCGCACCGTGAACGGCATGCCCGGCTCCACCATCGGTGTGAAGGTATCGAGCTGCTGCGAGACATCCCCTTCGACAATCCCCTCGAGCACGGCCTGCGGGCTGTCGGCGGCCACCGGCTTTCTCTCGGGCAGATCAAAGCCCAGCGACATATCGGGCGCAGCGGGCGCGCCAGAGCGCCCGCTGTCGCTGCTGGTCTCGGCCCGGGGCGCGACCCAGGATGGCGGCGAGACCTCGTAGGTGATGCAGTAATCGAGCGCAGCCGCTTCAAAATCCTGCTCCAGCTGCAGCAAACGCAAAAAGGCCATGCGCAGCGACCAGCGCTCCTGGGCCACGGCGTTGTCACCCACGGGCGTTTGCGCCTCGAGCACCGAGAGCAGATGGTCCGCCCCGACAAAGACCAGGCGCGCATCGGGCTGGTCTGCCCACACGCGGAACTGCGCCAGCAGCGCGGCAACCACCTCATCGCGCACCTCGGTCACGCGGGACCAGTTCAGCGTCCAGGGGGGTGCATAGCGTTTGAGGTTGCCTTGCAGGCCACTGAGCGCCGCGCTGCTGAGCACGGGCGGTGCCTGCCAGTTAAGCAGCCGCACCTCTTGCGCGGAGGTGTCGCCCGCCTGCAGCGCCTTGGCGCCCAGCTCTTGCGGCATCGAGAACCACACGGGCGCAGAGCGCCCATATTTGCTGGCAAATTCAATAGCGTGGAAATCAAACTTGGTCTGGTCACCGGTGGCGCGGTACAGGTCAAACAAGGTCAGCCAGATCGTCAGCTGCCCCATCAGATCGCCACGGCGCTGTTGCACCAGGGCCAGCAGCGAGGCCTCGGCCCCGGCTGCATCGCCGTTGGCAAACAGCACCGCCGCTTCTTCCAGATCGGTATCGTGGATAAACCGGCCCGACTCGACCTGGGCATCAAAGGCAGCGGCAGGCAAGGTCGCCGGTGCCGCTGGCGGCGGCGCCACCGGTGCAGCAGCGGGTGCCACAGGCACAGCTTCGGCCACCAAGGGCGCCGCAGCAGACGCCACAGGCACCGGCGCACTGACCGGCGTGGCCTCGGCAGGGGCAGCAGCGGCAGGATCGGCCGCAGCCGCAGCGGCGTTGTCGCCGGACCACCACTGCTTGGACATCTGCCGCTCGATCTGGTTGATTTTCTCGATGGTGTGCGAAGGATGGGCATGCTTGCCCGCCGCAACGGCTGCGGCATCGGGCGCCACCCCGCCTTCGAGCATGGCCGCCGAGCTGGCAGCGCCATCGGCGCCAGCGCTGCTGGACTTGTTGGCTTCGCGCCGAATCTTGCGCAGCTGGTCGAACTCCAGCTTGCGCACAAAATCATTGCGGCGCTTGCGCTCCATGATTTCCTTGAGCGCCTGCTTGGAAAACTGCGCCTCAGGGTTCTCCGGCTCCGGCGTCTTGTCCAGCTCCGACCACTGCGTGGTCGGTTTGGTTACAAAGCGCACCACTTTGGACAACAAACCCTTGGTTGGCTTTTGAGCCTCACTCATGGTTACTCCCTCCCCTTGTGTGTCCGGTGCGCTGCCCCAGCCTCAATCACCAAACATTTTTTGTTTCAATTCACGGCGCTGCTGCGCTTCCAGCGACAAAGTGGCCGTAGGACGCGCCAGCAGACGGCCCACCCCGATGGGTTCGCCCGTCTCGTCGCAGTAGCCATAGTCGCCCGCATCGATGCGGCTGATCGACTGGTCGATCTTCTTTAAGAGCTTACGCTCACGGTCGCGCGTGCGCAAGACAAGCGCATGCTCTTCCTCAATGGTAGCGCGGTCTGCTGGATCGGGCACGACCACGGTGTCTTCACGCAGGTTTTCCGTCGTGGCATCGGCATTGAGGTGGATGCCCGTCTTCAGCTCCACCAGCTTCTTGCGAAAGAACGCCAGCTGGATGTCGTTCATGTATTCGCTCTCCGGCATCGACAGCACCTCATCGTCAGTGAGGGTGTCTACCGTCTTGGACTTCCAGGCATTGGCCAGCTTGGCGTCGCGTTTAGGGATGGTTTGCGTAGTGGTAGGCATAGTTCTCTCGACTGGCTAGCGCAGTTCTTACATGCGACGGATGTCCGTCTCGTTACAAAAGGTGCAAAGCCCGACAGGCTCCGCCCCCTGATCAACTTGCCCGCGTCCCACAGGGACCCAGGCACATCTATGAAGTCGGGCCGGTGCCCGCAACTCCGTCATCTTGCAGGCCAACCCGGCCAGCACCTGGCAGGGTAAAGCTCGCTTGCACAAGCCTCCTTCTCCTTCAGCGCCGTGTCCAACAGGCCAAAGCCCCTTGTCACACCGCGCTCTCTCATCGAAATCTTCAGGACGAACCACGGAAACCGTATCTCGCCGCATGCCTGCTTTGCTGCATTTCGGGCCGCGATTGTATATGGCATCGCTGCACAGCAACAAGTGGATGCAGCCCGGATGCAACGGGGGGTTTCCCCGGGGTCTCATCCCCGGGCCGGCCCCTCGTGGGCAATCAGGCCTCCACCACGCACTGGTCCAGGCCCTGGCGCAGGATGTCCTGCGGCAAATCAATACCGATGAAGACCATCTTGCTCTGGCGGCGCTCGTCGGCAGCCCACTCGGGACCCAGATCGCTGCCCATCAGCTGGTGCACGCCCTGGAAAATCACCTTGCGGTCGGTGCCCTTCATCGCCAGAACGCCCTTGTAACGCAGCATGCGCGGACCATAAATGTTCACAATGGCGCCCAGGAAGTCTTCCAGCTTGGCCGGGTCAAAGGCCTTGTCCACGCGGTAGACAAAGCTTTTCACATCATCGTCATGGTGGTGGTGGTGCGGGTGGTTGCAGTGCTCGCCATGCACGTGGTCATGGTCATGGCCGCAGTTTTCATCGTGCACATGGCCATGGCTATCGCCATGGTCATGGTCGTGGCCGCAATGCTCGTCATGCACATGGCCGTGGTCGTGGCCTTCTTCCTTGAGGAAGTCCGGATCGATGTTGAGCGTGGCATTCAGGTTGAAACCACGCAGATCGAACACGTCCTTGAGCGGCACATCGCCAAAATGCACTGCGCGGATCGGTGCGCGCGGGTTCATGTGCTTGAGGCGGTGGACCAGCGCGTCCTTGTCGGCCTCGGTCACCAGGTCGGTCTTGGACAGGAAGATCTGGTCGGCAAAGCCCACCTGGCGGCGTGCTTCCTGGCGGGTGTCGAGCTGCTGGCCGGCATGCTTGGCGTCCACCAGGGTGATGATGGAGTCGATCAAATAGGTTTCGGCAATTTCTTCATCCATGAAGAATGTCTGGGCCACCGGTCCGGGGTCGGCCAGGCCCGTGGTTTCGATCACGATGCGCTCGAAATCCACCAGTCCCTTGCGGCGCTTGGCCGCCAGCAGCTGCAGCGCTTCGCGCAGGTCCTCACGGATGGTGCAGCAGATGCAGCCATTGCTCATCTGCAGAATCTGTTCCTTCGATTCCGTCTTGAGGATGTCGGTATCGATGTTCTCTTCGCCGAACTCGTTCTCGATCACGGCAATCTTCATGCCGTGCGACTCATGCAGCACACGCTTGAGCAGCGTGGTTTTGCCCGAGCCCAAGAAGCCCGTGAGGATGGTGACTGGAATGAGTGACATAGGACCCCTGATAGTTACACAAAAGGCAGCGTTCACAAGCCGCGCCACGCGCCAGGCTTGCCCGCCCACGGCCCAGCGCACAAGCTCAGGCCTTTGTATCAAACACCGTTATATGGGGCCATGCCAGGCAATATCAAGACAGCCACAGGTAATTTCTGTGGCGATGCCGACAGCGGGCTATTGTGGCATGTTTTGCAGGCAGCACGCTCAACGGAACAAGCGGCGGATATTTCAATGCCAGTCAACAAAGCTTGCTATCAAATCAATAACAAATGGCGGTCCGGTTTTTTCGAGCAGGCACCGTGGGGCCCCCAAGCGCGTCAGAACCGCTCGTAGCCCTGCAGGTAGCGCCACTGCCCCTGGGGCAGCTTGCTCAGCGAAATCCGGCCGATGCGCAAACGCTTGAGCGACAGCAGCTCCAGCCCCAGTGCGGCACAAATGGCGGGCAGCCATTCGGGCGCGACCCGCTTGAGCGCAAACCGCAGATGGGTCTCGTTCTGCCAGCTGGCCTTGAGGGGCGGCAGGCGCTCGCCATCCACATACAGCCCCTGGGCCAGCAAGGCCAGGCCATCGTCGACGATCTGCCCCTGCACCTCGACCAGGCATTCCTGCTCCAGCAAATCCGCCTCTTCGGCCAGGTGGCGGATGATGCGCGGGTCCTGGCTGTAGACCACCAGGCCGCTGGCAGCGCGCGGGATCGGCAGCAAAAACTGCTGGTGGCGAAAATGGCGCGCCACGGGCCGGGCAGGCTGGGGGGTATCGACATCGGCCAGGTTGTCGGGCGTCAGCAAATCCAGCGCACTGAGGCCCGGGCGCCCGGGCTCGAGCGCGCGCAGGCTGTAGCCCGCAGGCTTGTGCAGCAGCAAGGTGACCGGTTGGATCGGGCGCAGATCGGCGCCGCGCTGCAGCAGCACGGTCTGGCTGGGCAGCACACGGGCGCCGGGGGTGTCCTGGATCTGGCCATCCACCGAGACAAAGCCGGCATCGATGTAGTGCTCAGCCTCGGCGCGCGAGCAACCGATGTCGCTGGCCAGGCGTTTGGACAGGCGAATGGCTTGGGGGTCTTGGGCTTGCATGGCAGCAACTCTGCGGCTTGGCGCAACAACGCGCCATCCGCTCCTTAAAAAATAGCAAAAACTCTGCAATCACAGAGCGTAAACGCCATTTTAATCGCCGGCCATCGCTTGCGCCCGATGCCTGCTGTGTGGCCTTGCCTTTGACCGGGTGGAGGGCTTCAGGCCGGCGCAAAACGCAGGCGAAACCGCGCGCCGCCCCGCGGCGAACTCTCGGCATGTGCCACCCCGCCTTGCAACTCGGTCAGCGCCTGCACAATGGACAGCCCCAGGCCCGAGCCTTCCCGCTTGCGCCGGCCCGGGGCCATTGCAAAGCGGCGGAAGGGGTGGGCGCGCAACTCCTGCGGCAGGCCCGGCCCGGCATCGCTGACCAGCAGCTCGATCCAGATATGCCCTTGCGCATCGCGCAGGTTGCGCACCTCTACCTCCAGCCAATGCCCGCTGGCCGCGTGGCGCACGGCATTGCCGACCAGGTTGGCAATGATCTGGCGCATGCGCAATGGGTCGGCGCGGATCGTGCTGAGCGCATCGTCCTGGGGCAGCAGCAGCGACAGCGCCATCTCGGCCTGCTGCAGCTGGGGCTGCAGCTCCTGCAGGCTCGCGCGCACCAGCGCGCCCAGGCTCAACCGCTCCCTGCGCAGCGACATCTCTCCCGCCTCGGCCATCGCCAGCGTATGCAGGTCGTCAATCAGGCGGCCCAGGTGCTCGGTCTGCGCCAGCAGCAGCCGAAACTCCAGCTCGCTGGGCGCAATGACGCCATCGCAGAGCGCATGCAGATGGGTCTTGAGCACCGACAAGGGCGTGCGCAGCTCATGCGAGATGGAGGCGGCCGACGCCTGGCGCTCAGCCTTGAGCTTTTGCAGCGCATCGAGCATCGCGTTGAAGGTGTGCACCACCTCCTTCAGCTCGCCATGCGCGCCCTCTTCGACCACCCGCGTCGAGCTGAAATCCCCATGCGCCACCCGCTGCGCCACCTCCACCATCGAGGCCAGCGGCCGGGTGATATAGCGCGAGACGAAAAAGCCCATGGCCAGGCCAAATGGCAGGCAGATCAGCAGCGCAATGACCGCCGAGACCTGCTCGCCAAAAAACACCTCGCCGCGCCAGTACTCGCCATAGATCTGCATCGCGCGCGGGCTGCTCTCCATGTTCCGCTCGACCAGATCGTCCAGCTCCACGCGCACGGTCTCGGGCAGGCTTTTGTAGAACTGGTTGTACTCCAACGCATCGAACGCCCAGGCGCAGGCGCTAAGCAGGGCAATGGAGGTGAGCAGGGTGGCGGCAATCCACAGGCCAAAGCGCACCCAGATGCGGTTCAATCCCCGGGCCATAGGCGGTACCCAATGCTGCGGACAGTCTCGATCAGCTCATCTTGGCCAGCCAGCTGCAATTTGCGGCGCAGCTTGGACAGGTGCGAGTCGATCACCCGCTCGAGCGCGTCACTCTCGGGCAGGCAATGCTCGATCAGTTGCGCGCGCGAGAAACAGCGCCGTGGCTGCGAGGCCAGCAGGGCCAGCAGGCGAAACTCGGTCAGCGTCAATGGCAGCGGCGTGGCCTGGCCCTGCGTGTCATAGACCCGGGCACTGTGCTCGGCGGGGTTGATCTCCAGCGCCCCCACCCGGATCGGCGCCAGCGGCGCAGAGGCGGCCTTGGGCTGGCTGCGGCGCAGCACGGCGCGCACCCGCGCCACCACCTCCGCAGGATTGAAGGGCTTGACCACATAGTCATCGGCCCCCAGGCGCAAAGCCACCAGCTTGTCCACATCGTCGGCTAGCGCCGTCACCATGATCACCGGGGTCTGGCCCTGGTCGCGGATGAAGCGCAGCACATCGACCCCGTCCATGCCGGGCAGGTGGATGTCGAGCAGCACCAGGTCGGGCGCATGCTGGCGAAACAGCTGCACCGCCTGTTCACCATCGCGCGCATGCAGGCTGCGCAGGCCATCGCGCTCCAGGTAGGCCAGCAAAATCGTGGCGATTCCCGGCTCATCCTCCACGACGAGCACCAGCGGAGCCGCCACCGTTGGGGTGGGTAGTTTCATCGCGGACTGCTTCCAAAAATAAGGGCATGCGGTGCAGCCTCCAAGGCGCGCACACGCTGTTGAAACAAGCCATTATGACCGTGCCACCGCCCCCTGGCACCCCCTTTTGCGCCTCCATGTTTCCTCCATCAATTGTGCAAGCTTGCGCAAGTTTTACAGGGTTGAATCCAACGCATACCGGCCCCGCATCTGCGGCTTGGGCCGCTGCGGCCCCTGCGGGCCATGAACCGATTGCCTTGCACGTGAAACCCCTGTTCTGCAAAACACTGCTGATGCTTGCGCCTGCGGCTTTGCTGGCTGGCTGCATGACGCCGCCCCAGCCCCCACTGGGCCAAGACCCCCCTGCGCAGTGGCGCCAGGCCGGCAAGGCGCAGGCGAATGCGCGCGCCGTCCAGGCGGCCGATTTGGCCAGCTGGTGGACGCTGCTGGCCGATCCCGCGCTCAACACGCTGGTGGAGCAGGCACTTGCCCAGAACCTGGATCTGGCCCAGGCACGGGGCAGGCTCCAGGCGCAGCGCATTTTGCTGGGCACGGCCACGGCCGCCTACAAGCCGGAAATCACCGCCGGCGTGCGCACCTTGCAGGATGTGGCCGCGCTCGACTCCTACTTCCACGCCAGCCTGGACATGGGCTGGAACCTGGGTCTCTTTGGCGCCCAGGAATCCAGCGCGCTCGACGGCCAGGCGCAGCTGCTCGATGCCCAGGCGCAGCTGCAGGCCGCCAGGGTCCAGTTGATCGCCCATGTGGTGCAGCGCTATCTGGACATTTGCGTCGCGCAACAGCAACGCTTTGGGCTGGACCAGCAGTTGCAGCTCGATGCGCGCCGGCTGCAGCTGCAGCAGCTGCGGGTGCAGCAACGCTTGGGCAGCGCAGAGCAGGTGCAGCAAGCCCATCTGGAGCTCAACCGCAGCCGCGCCCAGGAGGCCGAGCTGCTGCAGCACCAGGCACGCGCCGCGCATGCGCTGGCCGCACTGCTGGGCCGCAGCGAGCCCGAGGCCGCCTGGCTGGCCGCCTCCAGCGCCCCGCATATCCCCAGCGCCGGTGCACTGAGCCTGCAAGTACTGCCCGCCGAGCTGCTGCGCAGCCGCCCGGCCATCCTGGCGGCCGAGGCCGCGGTGCAGCGCGCTGCAGCCGCCGCGGGCCTGTCGAACGCGGCGCTCTACCCGCGCTTTGCGCTGGGCGGCTCGCTGCTCTATTCGTTCAACCTGACGCAGAACCGCCGCTCCAGCTCCGACCATGTGCCCTCGCTGGGCCCGGTGATCGACATTCCGCTGTTCGACTGGGGCCGCCGGCGCGCGCAGGCCGATGCCGACGAACTGCAGATGAACAATGCCGTCAAGGCCTACCGGCAAAGCGTGCTTGACGGCATTGCCGATGTCGAGACCGCGCTGGCCGGCCTGGGCGCCCAGCAACAGCGCTGGCAATCGCTCGATGCCCAAACGCCGCTGCTGCGCAGCCGCGCCCAACAGCTGCAGCGCCGCCAGCAGCTGGGCCTGGCCAGCGAGCTCGACACGCTGGAGCCCCGCCGCCAGCTGCTGCTGCACGAAAGCCAGCAAAGCGTGGCGCAAGCCGCACAGACACTGGCCTGGGTGGCACTGTTCCAGGCGCTGGGCGGCGCCCCGCTGCCGCCGCAATCGCCGCCCACCACCCCGGGGGCCACGCCATGATTGCGCTGGCACGCAAAACCCTGGTCTACGAATGGCGCCGCTTTGTGCCCTCGGTCTTCGCGGTGGGCTTTGCCGGTGTGCTGCTGGTGATGCAGGCCGCACTGGTGCTGGGCATTTTCAGCTCGGCCGCCATCTACATCACCGCCAGCTCGGCCGACCTCTGGGTGGGCTACCCCGGCACGCAGAGCGTGAACTTTGGCCGCAACATCGGCCCCGATGTGGAAATGCGCCTGCGCATGGACCCGGACATCCGTGCCGTCGAGCCCTATGTCTGGGTCGATGGCGACTGGCGCTCCAGCCAGGGCGCGGCCCAGGCCGCCGGTGCGGTATCGGTCTACCTGTCGGGCATTTCCACCGCCGGCACGGCCATGGTGTTCGACCGGGTCATTGCCCCCTGGCAGCGCAAGTTGCTGCGCGAGCCCGGCGCCGTCATCGTCGACCGCGCCGATCTGGACAGCCTGGCCGCCCGGGAAGGCGGCACCGCCTGGATCAACAACCACCGCGTGCGCGTGGTGGCCGCCGTCGACGGCTTGCGCGGCCTGGGCGGCGTCAACGTGCTGGCCTCGCTGGAGAGCGCGCACCAGATCGCTGGCAGCTCGCCCAGCCAGGGCAGCACCTACTTGCTGGCCCGGGTGCGCAAGGGCGCCGACCGCCATGCCGTGCAACGGCGCCTGGGCAGCGAAGCGCGCAGCTTTGGCCCGCACGAGGTCTGGACCGCCGACAGCTTTGCGCACCGCTCCCAGCGCTACTGGATGCTCGATACCGGCGCGGGCGCTGGCGTGCTGTTCATGGCCATCGTGGTGTGCCTGGTCGGCGCGGTCGTCACCAGCCAGTCGCTCAAGAGCGTGGTGGCGGGCTCGGTGCGCGAATACGCGGTGCTCAATGCGCTGGGCGTCAGCCGCGCGGCGCTGGGCAGGGTGGTGGTGGAGCAGGCCTGCTGGATCGGCGCTGCCGGCCTGCTGCTCACCAGCATCGCCAGCGTGGCCCTGGTCTCGCTCGCCCAGGTCTACCGGGTGCCCATTGCGCTCAACCTGCAAGCCGCGCTGGCCTGCGCCGCCCTGGTGGCCACCTTGGCGCTGCTGTCCGGCCTGGGCGCGATGCGCGTGCTGCTGCGCACCGACCCGGCCACCTTGCTGCGCTGAAGGACATCGCCATGCCCACCACCACCCCTCCAACACCCAGCCTGCAGGCCGTCGGATTGCGCAAGACCTATGTCTCGGGCGCCATCCGCATCCAGGTCCTGCAGGATCTGTCGGTCGATTTGTACGCCGGCGAGCTGACCCTGATCTCCGGCCCCTCGGGCTGCGGCAAAAGCACCTTGCTGTCGCTGATGTCGGGCCTGCTCACCCCCGATGACGGCCAGACCTTTGCACTCGGCCAGAACCTGACGACCATGCCCGCCCGCGAGATGGAGCGCTTTCGGCTGCTGCATACCGGCTTTGTGTTCCAGGGCTTCAACCTGTTCCCGGCGCTGACGGCGCTCGAGCAGGTGCAGCTGCCGCTGGGCTACCTGGGCATACGGCGCGCCGAGACCTTGAAGCGCGCCCAGGATGCGCTCGACGAAGTCGGCCTGTCCCACCGCGCGCACATGCGCCCGGCCGAGCTGTCGGGCGGCGAAAAGCAGCGCGTGGCCATTGCCCGCGCGCTGGCCAAGGCCCCCCAGCTGCTGTTTGCCGATGAGCCCACCAGCGCGCTGGATGCCGAAAGCGGACAACGGGTGATCGACATCCTGCACCGCGTCGCGCGCAGCCATGGCACCACGGTGCTGTGCGTGAGCCATGACCCGCGCCTGGTGGGGCATGCCGACCGCGTACTGAATATGGAAGACGGCGCCGTCTACAGCGACCGGCGCCAAAACACCCTGATGGAGAACCCCGCGTGACCAAGATCCCCGCAACCCCCTGGCCCTTGCCGCATGCCTGGCAGGTGCTGGGTCTGCTCTGCCTGGCAGCAGGCGGGCTCGCAGGCTGCACACCGGCAGCGGACAGCCCCCCCGCCCCCAGCACCAGCCAGCAGCACCAAAGCCCGGTGGCCGTGGCCCGGGGCAAGATCGAAGTCGATGGCGGCCTGCTGGAGCTGGCCACCGCCGTTGATGGCACCGTGCAGCAGATCGCCGTGCGCGAAGGCCAGCAGGTGCAGGCCGGCCAGCTGCTGCTCAAGGTCCATGACGAGGACCTGCGCGCCGAGCTGGCCGTCGCCCAGTCCTCCTACCGGCTGGCCCAGGCCAAGCACAAGGCCCTGGCCGCCAAGCTGCCGCTGCTGCAGACCCAGCTCAAGCGCCTGCAGGCTGCCGCCCGCGACGGCGCTGCCGATCTGCAGGAAGTGGACAACGCCCAGGCCGCGCTGCGCAATGCGCAGTCCGAGACCGAGGTGGCACAGGCCGAGGTACAGCTGACGCAGACCAAGACCCAGCAGCTGCGCGAGCGCCAGCGCCTCTATGCGCTGCATGCGCCGGAAGCGGCCACCGTCGTGCATCTGCGCGCCCAGGTCGGCAGCCAGGTACACACCAGCCAGGCGGCGATGCGTCTGCTGCCGCTGCGCCCGCTGCGCATCCGCGCCGAGCTCAACGAGAGCTTTGCCGGCACGGTGCAAAAGGGCATGCGCGCCAGTGTGGTGCTGGACAACGACAGCGCCACCGCGCTGCCCGAGGCCCGGGTGCTGCGCATCAACCCCATGTACGGGCCGTCGACCTTGCAGGACGACGCCCAGCGCGGCCCGCTGCGCGTGGTCGAGTGCGTGCTTGAATTCGAGACCGCCCCCATCCATGTGCGCGTGGGCCAGAACGTGAGAGTGAGCTTCCATGAATAAATACATGCTTGCGCAGGCGCCCGCTTGCCACAACACCACGGGCTGGATGGTCCAGTCCGACTTTGACGGCACGATCAGCCTGGTCGATGTCACCGACAGCCTGCTGCAGCGCTTTGGCCGGCCCGGCTGGACTGACCTGGAAGACGCCTGGGAGCGCGGCGAGATCGGCTCGCGCGCCTGCATGCAAGGCCAGGTCGCGCTGCTGGACATGGACCAGCAGGAGCTGGACGCGCACCTGGACAGCATCGCCATCGACCCCGGCTTCCCCGGCTTTGTACAGGCAGCGCAGGCGCTGGGCCTGCGCGTGCAGGTGGTCAGCGACGGCATCGACTACGCCATCGAACATGTGCTGGCACGCCACGGCCTGGGCCATCTGGAGGTGATCGCCAACCGCCTGGTACAGCAGGACACACGCCGCTGGTCGCTGGAATCCCCCTGGGCCAGCCCGCACTGCAAGCGTGCCAGTGGCAACTGCAAATGCGAGCGCCTGGCCACGCAGAAAACGCTGGCCGGCCGGGTTCTGTATGTGGGCGACAGCAGCTCGGACTTCTGCGTCTCGCACGAGGCCGACTATGTGCTGGCCAAATACCGGCTGATCGGCCACTGCGAGCGCCATGGCATCGCCCATGCACCGTTTCAGGGTTTCAGCGATGCCACGCCCTGGCTCCTGCAGTTCATGCAGCAGCAGGAGGCCGTCGCATGAAGGCCAAAGACGCACTCGCCCGCCATCTGGCAGGCCAACCCCAGGAAAGAGCGGCAGAAGCGGCCTTGCAGACGCTGTGCCTCACGCCCCATGAATTCGTCATGCCCGGCTCCGGCGCTGCCGCGCGCACCGGCGTGCTGCTGGTACACGGCCTGACCGGCACCCCCGCCGAGATGCGCCTGCTGGCCAAGGGCCTCAACCGCGAAGGCTTTACCGTCTATGCGGTGCAACTGGCCGGCCACTGCGGCAGCATGCAGGACCTGGTGCAGACGCGCTGGACCGACTGGCTCGCCAGCGTGCAATCGGCGCTGCTGCGCTTTGCCCCCCATGTCGACCGTGTCGTCGTCGGCGGCCTGTCGATGGGCGCCTTGCTGTCGCTGGCGGTGGCCACCTCGCACCCGCGCCAGGTGGCGGGGGTGGCGGCGCTGTCCACCACGTTCCGCTATGACGGCTGGAGCATTCCCAGCTACACCAGGCTGGCCTTTTTGCTGCCGCTGTTCCGCCTGCTGGGCATTGGCCGCCACAGCGTGTTCATGGAAGCACCGCCCTACGGCATCAAGGACGAGGCCTTGCGCGCCAGGGTGGTCGCGCAAATGCATGGCGGCGACAGCGCTGCAGCGGGCCTGCCCGGCAATCCCTGGTGGTCCATCATCGAGCTGCGCCGGCTCTCGGCCCATGTCCGCAGCCATCTGCGGGATTTGCGCGCGCCATGCCTCGCCATCCATGCCAAGGAAGACGACATCTCCCACCGCTCCAATGCCGAGGACATCGCCGCTGGCGCCGTCCATGCGCAGGTCGAGGTCGTGCTGCTCGACAACTGCTACCACATGATCACCATCGACCGCGAGCGCCGCACGGTGATCGCCAAGGTGCATGACTTTGTGGCCCGCCTTGGTGGCATACCAACACAGGCCGCCACCCATGGGCACTGAGATCACCCCCCTGGTCATCAGCCTGTGGCTGATCAATGTGTTGGTCGACAGCGGCGGGCAGCTGGCTTTCAAGGCCGCTGCCAGCCAGACCCCGGGCACGGCGACCGGTATGGCGCACTGGCGCTTCATGCTCGCGCGCCCCTGGATCTGGATCGGCGGCGCCTGCTATGTGATCGAGTTTGTCGCCTGGCTGGCCTTTTTGTCGCTGGTGCCCCTGTCCGATGGCGTGCTGCTGGGCAGCATCAACATCGTGGCCATCATGGTGGCCGGGCGCATTCTGTTCAAGGAAAAGCTCGCCCCGATGCGGGTCGCAGGCATCGTGCTCGTCTCCATTGGCGTGGCCGTCGTGGGTCTCAAGGGGTGATGGCATGAAACGCTTTTACCTGGTCGGCTTTATGGTGCTGATGGCCTTCGACACGCTGGCCCAGCTGAGCTTCAAGAAGGCCGGCGACGCCGCACTGCCGCTGGAGTTCAGCCCGTCCTGGCTCTGGCGCGTGTTTGCCCAGCCCTGGATCTACGGCGCCTTGATCGGCTACATCGGCGCCTTTTTCACCTGGATGCATCTGCTGCGGCGCGCGCCCGTGGGCCCGGCGTTTGCCGCCTCGCACCTGGAGATCATCTCGGTGCTGCTGCTGTCGCACTACCTGTTCCAGGAGAGCATCGGCCTGCCCCAGATTCTGGGCTGCGGGTTCATCATTGCCGGCATTGCCTGCCTGGCGGTGAGCGAAGCCCAGGACCATGGCGCCGCCGAGCCGGCAGAGAAGTTGGCACAGGGCCCGGCGGACGGCGCAGCAGGCGCCAGCGCGGCCGCCCGCTGATGGCAGGCAACTGCCAGGGCCCCCAGCGATGACTGCGCACCGCATCACGGTACCGCCCACCGCCGGCCTGGCGCTGCGCTTAGCCGATCTGCGCCCCTGGGGAGACAAGCATCTGGACCGGGCGCTGGCCGCCTGGCTGGGGGTAGACGAGGTGCTGCTGGAATGCTCCGGTACCTCTGCGCTTATGCTGGCGCTGCGTACGCTGCAGCAGCTCGCCCCCGAGCGCTGCGAGGTGGTGGTGCCCGCCTACACCTGCCCGCTGGTGGCAATGGCCGTCGCGCAATGCGGTCTGCAGCTGCGGCTCTGTGATTTGTCGCCCGACCGCCTGGACATGGATGGCCAAGCGCTGGATGCCGTGCTCAGCCACCGCACCCTGGCCGTGGTGCCCACCCACCTGGGCGGCAGGGTGGCCGATGTTGCCCGCCTGCTGCCCCGCGCCCAGGCCTGCGGCGCCTATGTGATCGAAGACGCCGCCCAGGCCCTGGGTGCCCGGGTAGCGGGCCGCAGCGTGGGCCTGCAGGGCGATATCGCGCTGTTCAGCCTGGCGGTGGGCAAAGGCCTGAGCACCTATGAAGGCGGCGTGCTGCTGGCCCGCGAGCCGGCGCTGATGGCAGCGCTGCGCGCGCAGCACCAGCAATCGATACGGCCCAGCTTGGTCTGGGAGCTGCGCCGCAGCCTGGCGCTGCTGGGCTATGCCGCAGCCTATCGGCCGGCGCTGCTGGACGCCGTCTATGGCGCAGCGTTGCGGCGCAGCCTGGCGCGCGGCGACTGGGTAGAAGCGGCTGGCGATGATTTTGACAGCCAGATCCCGCAGCACCGCCTGGGCGCCTGGCGCCAGCGCGTAGCCCTGCGCGCACTGGCGCGGCTGCGCGGGCACTGGGAGCAGGCCCAGCAGCAGGCGCAGCGGCGCGTGGCCCAGCTGCGCGCCCTGCCCGGTGTAGAGATGGTGGACGATGCCGCGCCCCTGGCGCAGGGCATCTGGCCGGTGATTTTGCTGCGCCTGCCCAGCGCCGCCCAGCGCGATGCGCTGATGCAGGCGCACTGGGCGAGCGGCTGGGGCCTGTCGCTACCCTTCAGCCAGGTGCTGCCCGACTACGCGCGCTACGCGCCCCTGCTGGGCGAGGCCCTGCACGACCCGGTGCCGCAGGCCCGCGACTGGGCGCAGCGCCTGCTGGCCATCAGCAACAGTGCCTGGCTCAGCGATGCGCTGTTTGCCCAGCTGCTGGATGCGTTGCGGCAGACAAGGCCGCCATCAGCCGCTGGTTGAGCGCATGCTGCCCCGCCTGGGCTGCCGCCAGTGCCTGTGCATCGATGGCCGTGTCCTGGCCATCGCCAGCACTCAGCCAGCGCTTCCACCAGGTGCTGTATTGCCAGGACGAGACATCGCCGGTGATATCGCTGCCCACCAATTGGCCGTCGAGCGCTGCAATGATGCCCAGCGCCTGCGCCTCGCGCATCTGGCCCTGGTCCCAGTTGGTGGTGACCACGTCAGTGGCAAACACATCCTTGTCGATGCTGAGGTAAGTGCTTTGGCGCTCGCGCGCCAGGGTCGCCGCCAAGGCATCGGTCAGGGCATCGAGGCTGGGAAATGCGCGAAAGGCGGCGGACAGGCCCAGGCGCCGCGCCCAGCCGGTATCCACGCCGCAGCTCCAGTAGCTGAGCTTGCCGGCACGCAGCGGGCCCAGGTAGTTCTCCCAGGCGTGGCCGGCGCCAATGTCAGCGGAGGTGATGCCCGCCACATGCACATGCGCAACTGCCGGGTGCATGGCAATGCGCCGCACCCAGGAGCCGCAGTGCACACCCCAGGGAAAGCGCATGTTGTCGGGGTGGTTGTCCAGCACCACCACGCGCAGCGGGCGCGCAGCGGTATAGCCCTGGCGCGCAATGCAGTGCTCGATCAGCAGCCAGGAGAGGTGGTGGAAATCGCCACTGCCCATCCAGGCCGTGCCATGCTGCGCGGGCAGCTGGGCCTGCACATGGCGGCGGAACTGCTGGTAGCGGCCCAGCGATGATCCAAAGCGGATCGCCTCCTGCCAGTCGCCCAGCGGCAGGCGCAGCTCGCCGGCCAAGGGGCCAACGGAGCCATCGACATCGAGCACCAAGGGGGTCATCGCTGTTCCTGCCATGCGCGGTCACTTTCAAAATGCCGGGAAAACCGCCGCCCCAAAGCCCGCAGCAGCGGGTTGCGGATGTAGACCGCATGCTGGGTGAACGTGAAACTGGCGCCCAATTGCGCCTTGACCTCGGGATCGGTCCAGCCTGCCACATAGTGTGACAGGCCGCATTCGAGCGCATATTCGAGGTTCAGCATCCAGCTGACAAAGTACAGGTTGGTCTGGCGCGCACGCGGGTAGGACAGGCCGATGTATTTGTCGACCAGGCGCCCATCATGGGCAAAGCACAGGTTCCAGCCCAGCAGGGCGCCATCCTGCAGATCGCGGTACTCGAACACCAGACCCTGGTTGCTGGCATCACGCAGCACTGCGGCAAAAAAGCTGCGGCTGAGCTTGTCAAAGTGCAGCGCGCTTTGCGCATACACGGCCTCGAACAGCGCATAGTAGGCATCGACCAGGGCCTCATCGGCAAAGGCCGGGCCGGTGGAAATGCGGCGAATCTGCAGCTGGCTGCGGCTCTTGAGCTTGCGGCGCAGGTCGGAGCGCCGGTTCTTCGACAGCCGCGCCAGGTAGGCATCGATGCTCTCGAAATCGATAGGCACATAGGCCAGCGCCTGGCCTTCGACCAGGATGAAGCCCTGGTGCTGGAGCGCCTGGGCCAGCCGGCGGGCATCGGCATTGTCGGCCGGGGGCAGCAGCGGCGAGTCCTGCGGCAGGTCCTTGACGATGGTCAGCATGCAGCGCCCCGCGTGGCGGCGCAGCTCGCCAGCGAGCTTGTCCATCTCCACCTCCGGGGGCAGCACCAGGTACTCGCTCAAGGTCGAGCCGACAAAATCGGTGCGCAGCCGCAAGCGCTGCGCCAGCCAGGCTCCACCGGGCAGCTGCAGCACCCAGCGCTTGACGGCCGCGTCGGCCGTGGTCAGCAGATCGAAGGGCGCGCGAAAGGCCGGATACGACCGGTCCGAGCGCACCACAAATCCCTCGGGCGGATGCGCGGCAAACTGCCCGATCAGCGCCGAGGGCTCCAACTGGTTGCGCGCAGGGCGCAGTGGCTCGCTCAAGCGCAGGACCGCTTGGCCAGGGTGATCAGCTGGTCGAGCAGCACCAGCGCTTCATCGATCTCGCTGCGGCTGATCATCAGCGACGGCGCGAAGGTGATCACGTTCTTGTAGTAGCCGCCCACGTCCAGCACCAGGCCGCGTCGTTGGCCCTGGTACTCGAGCTTGCCTTCCAGGCCCAGGTCCACCATCTTGTCGAGCAGTGCCTTGTTGGGGGTAAAGCCATCGGCCGTGCAGATCTCGGCGCGCAGCGCCAGGCCCATGCCGTCGACATCGCCAATTTCCGGGTGGCGCTTTTGCAGCTGGCGCAGGCCATCGAGGAAATAGGCCCCCGACTCGCGCACCTGGCGGCCAAAGTCCATCTCGTGGGTCATCTTCATCACTTCCAGGCCCAGCGCCGTGCCCAGCGGGTTGGAGGCAAAGGTCGAATGGGTCGAGCCGGGCGGGAACACCGTGGGGTTGATCAGCTCTTCACGGGCCCACAGGCCCGACAGCGCGTTCAGCCCATTGGTCAGCGCCTTGGCAAATACCAGCACATCGGGCTTGACGCCAAAGTTCTCCACCGACCACAGGGTGCCGGTGCGCCAGAAGCCCATCTGGATTTCGTCGACCACCATCAGCACGCCATGGTCGTCGAGCACCTTCTTGAGGCCCTTGAAGAAATTGGGCGGTGGCACGACGTAACCACCGGTGCCCTGGATCGGCTCCACATAGAAGGCCGCGTACTCGCACTGCTGTGTCTTGGGGTCCCAGACGGCGTGGTACTCGTTCTCGAACTTGCGCGCAAACTCCTGCACGATGGACTCCGCATATTCTTCGGAGGTCATGCCCTTGGGGCGGCGGAAGGGGTAGGGAAAGGGAATGAACTGCGCGCGGTCGCTGAAGTGGCCAAAGCGGCGGCGGTAGCGGTAGCTGGAAGTGATGCTCGATGCACCCAGGGTGCGGCCATGGTAGCCGCCTTCAAACGCGAACATCAGGCTCTTGCCATTGGTGGCATTGCGCACCACTTTCAGCGAGTCTTCAATCGCCTGGGCACCGCCCACGTTGAAGTGCACGCGGCCTGGCATGCCCCATTTCTTCTCGGCATCTTGGGCAATGAACTTGGCCAGCTCGATCTTCGTGGGGTGCAGGTACTGGCTGGCCACCTGGGGCAGCTCGCGCAGCTGCTCGATCATCTTGTCTTCCAGGCGCTTGTTCTTGTAGCCGAAGTTGACGGCCGAGTACCACATCTGCAAGTCCAGGTAAGGCGTGCCAGCCTGGTCAAACATGTAGCTGCCCTCGCAGCCGCTGAAGATCTTGGGGGGATTGACGTAGTGAACGGTGTCGCCAAAAGAGCAGTATTGGGCTTCGTCAGCCAGCAGTTGTTCGGTGTTGAAAGTCACGGCAAAGGGCTCCAGTTTTGAGTGCCGCCAGTCTGGCCCTGCAATGTTGTGGCTCCGCCTACGTTATTTGTAGGATTGATGGAGATCTTGCCCGCTTGATGGAGCGCGGCCGGCTCCGGGTTTGGTGCTGGCTGGCGCACGGTGTACCATGATTGCCAACCATGGCCGCCGCACGGGCAGCCGCTGCACTTTGGCCCCTGGCCCCTTCTTCATGAATAGTCCTCACAAACGTTTTTCGATGATTCGCGAGTTCCACCTCGCTGACTGGTTCACCTTGGGCAATGCCGTCTGCGGCGTGGGCGCGCTGTTCTCGGCGATGACCTTTCTGGAGACCTCGGACCGCCGGCACATCTACTTTGCCGCCGCGCTGGTGCTCGCCGCGCTGGTCTTCGATATCTTTGATGGCCGCATTGCGCGCTGGCGGCAAAAGTCATCGGCGATGGGGCGCGAGCTCGATTCGCTCGCCGATGTGATCTCGTTCGGTGTGGCGCCAGCCATCATTGCCTATGCCTGCGGCATGCAAGGCCTGTGGGACCGCATTGTGCTGGGCTACTTTGTGGCCTGCGGCGTCTCGCGCCTGGCGCGCTACAACGTGACCGCAGAATCACTGTCAGAGGGGCCATCGGGCAAGGTGAAGTACTTCGAAGGCACCCCCATCCCCACCTCGATCGTGCTGGTCGCCTTGCTGGCATTGGCCGCCGCGATGAATGCGGTGCGGGCCGATCTGTGGTTTGGCAAGCTGCTGATTGGCGGCTTCACCTTGCACCCGCTGGTGCTGCTGTTTGCGGTCTCGGGCTCGCTGATGATCAGCCGTATCAAGATCCCCAAACTCTAAGCTCTGAGCGAGCTTGGGCGCAAGGCCCAAGCCTGCCTCACATCCCGCGAATATGCTCCACATGCGCCAGCAGTGAGCGCTTGGCCACTGGCCACAGCCGCTCGGGCGTGTCGGCATAGGCGATCGCCACCCAGTCTTCTGGCGTGCCATCGGGCGCCTGGGCCATCGCATCGCGCACCTTCTCTTCGCGCGCCATGCGGTGCGCATGCAGCTTGGCAATCACCTGCAGCGGCTTGGCCAGCACATAGCCATGGGCCGGCAGGATAAAGCCGATCTGCCCTTGCTCGCAGGCCTGGGCCAGCTTGGCCAGCGACGCCAGGTAGAGGCGCATATTGCCGTCGGGCGGGTCCACCACCGTCGTGCTGCCGTTCAGGATATGGTCGCCGCTGAACAGCAGGCCGTCTTCTTCCAGCACCAGGCAGACATGGTTGGCCGCATGGCCGGGCGTATGCAGCACGCGCAGGCTGTGGCTGCGCGCCGGGTCGCTGGGGTGGGCCAGTTGCAGCACCTGGCCGTCGTGCAGCGCCTGGTCCGGCGTGAAATGGCTGCCCGCGCGCGCAGTGCAGGCAGAAGCCAGTCCCCAGATCACCGGTTTGCTGCGCCCTGCCTGGGCCACCAGCGCCTGCAGCGGCGCCGCACCCGGTGAATGGTCGGCATGCGAATGGGTGCAGACGATGGCGCGGATATCGCCCCCAGTGGCGGCCAGGATGCGCGCCAGGTGCGGGTCGTCCTGCGGCTGCGGCTTGGGGCCGGGGTCGACCACGATGTAGCCGGTCTCGGCATCACCGACCAGGTAGGTGTTGGTGCCCGGCCCGGTCATCGTGCCGCCGTTGTCGGCCGTCAGGCGCTGCACGTTCTTCAACAGCGGCACCGGCTGTGCGCTCTGCCAGCCCAGCGCATGGTGCAGCTGGCCATCGGGGCAGACCAGGGCCAGCTCGCCATAGGCGGTCTCATGCTCCATAAAGCGCCGCACCTCGCCGTTGACCATCGCGCCACGCGGCATCGATTGCCACAGCCACTGGCCCGGCTGCACCTGCTGCAGCGCCTGCAGCACATCGAGCAGCGCCTGCACCGTGGGGTAGGCGGCCAGGCGCTCCAGCGTGACCCGGGTGGGGAACATCACCGTCATCTGCCCATCAGCTGCGCGCTGCAAGGCCTGCGCGGGGTGCACCCACAGCGCCTCGAACTGTTCGGTGTCGTCGGTGACCGGCTCCTGGCCTTCGGGCATGCGCGCGACGAAGAAGGGCACATCAAAGCGGATCGGTATCTCCTGCGCGGCCGTCCAGCGCGCCAGCGGCCACAGCATATCGGCCGCCAAGGTCAGGCCCAGCGCTGCGCATTGCGGCAGCAGCGGCTGGCTGCGGTCCATGCTGGCGACCTCGGCCTGGCTGGCCCAGCGACCATCGGCATGGCGGGCCAGCAGCACGCCCATCTCCTCCAGGCTCTCGCGGATCGCAGCCTGCGCATAGGTCAGCTCCTCGGTGGTCTGTGCCGTGCGGCGCTCCAGCAGGTCGTGGTGCAGGGCATCGCTGGCATCGACGGCGCCACCGGGGAAAACATAGTGCCCTGCCGCAAAACGGGCCTGGTCCGAGCGGCGCGACATCAACACCTCCAGCCGCGTCGCACCCGGCCCGGCCTGGGGGTCTGGCGCATCGCGCAGAAACAAGGCCGTGGCGGCTGCGCGGGCCGGAGCGGGCTCGCGTTGCGCATGGAGGAGCTGGCTGGTACGGGTCATGGGGCCATTATCAACACTTGCATGGCCGGGCTGTGTCACCCGCAGGGCGGGTGGGGATGGCGCAGGCCCCAGACTGTCCGCATCTGCAACCTCGGGACGGGCTACGAGTAACAGGTTCTTACGCCCTCTGCCCCGTTGCGCATCCAGGCGGGCCCAAAAAGCGATAATGGGCGGATGGACATCCGTTTTACCAAGATGCAAGGCGCCGGCAATGATTTTGTCGTGCTCGACGAGACCGCTGGCCCGCTGGGTCTGCGTGCCGACCAGTACCGCTTTCTGGCCAACCGCCATTTTGGCGTGGGTGCCGACCAGATCCTGACGGTGCGGCCCTCGCCCGCCCCTGGGATCGATTTCGAATACCTGATCCATAACGCCGATGGCGGCGAGGTGGAGCAATGCGGCAATGGCGCGCGCTGTTTTGCCCGTTTTGTGTATGACAAGGGCCTGACCGACAAGCGCGCCATCCGGGTCCAGACCCAAAAAGGCGTGATCGCCCCCGAGCTGATGGCCGATGGCCGGGTCACCGTGAACATGGGCCAGCCCCGCCTGGTGCCCGAAGACGTCCCCTTCAACACCAGCGGCCTCACGCCGGTTGCCCAGCACCACACGCAGAAATGGCCGCTGGCGCTGCAGGTGCCGGTCGATCCAACTACCGTGTTCATCGTGCCCGTGTCCATGGGCAACCCGCATGCGGTGATGCTGGTCGATGATGTGGATACCGCGCCGGTCGAATCCCAGGGCCCCGTGCTGGAGTCCCACCCCCGCTTTCCCGAGCGCGTGAATGTCGGCTTTCTGCAGGTGCAAACAGCGCAGCAGGTGCGCCTGCGGGTGTTCGAGCGCGGCACCGGCGAGACCCTGGCCTGCGGCACCGGCGCCTGCGCGGCGGTGGTGGCCGGCATCACGCTGGGACTGCTGCAAAGCCCGGTCGATGTGCAGACCCGGGGCGGCCTGCTGACCATTGCCTGGAGCGGCCAGGCCGCCGACCCGGTGATGATGACCGGCCCGGCCACGACGGTGTTTGAAGGGCAGATCAGCATTCCGGACTAGACACAGCGCGGCATACTGCGGTGACCGAACGAGGAGACGGCGAACAGCCGATACGAGAGAGACCGATGAGCGCAAACAACAACCAGGTTCCCCCCATTACCGAAGAAGACATCGCCGAGTTCCTGGTGCAGACACCGGATTTCTTCGAGCGCCAGGCCCAGGTACTGACCGGCGTGCACATGGTCAGCCCCTATGGCAACCGCACCGTCAGCCTGCAGGAGCGCCAGGCCGAGATGCTGCGCGACAAGATCAAGGGCCTGGAGCACCGCATCATGGACATGATGCGCAACGGCAGCCAGAACCACCACACCATCGACCGCATCCACCACTGGACCTGCGATGTGGTCAAGACCCGCAACCCGCTGCAGCTGCCCGAGGTGATAGCCGAGAGCCTGATGCAGCACTTCGACGTGCCCCAGGTCGCGCTGCGCCTGTGGGATGTGGCCGAAACCTACCTGAACGAGCCCTTTGCCCAGGGCGTGAGCGCCGATGCCCGCAGCTTTGCCAGCTCGCTGTCCACGCCCTACTGTGGCCCCAATGTTGGCGTCGAGCCGGCCGGCTGGCTGCCCGACAGCGCCCAGGTCCAATCGGTGGTGCTGCTGCCGCTGCGCGATGGCGCCATTTTGGGCGACACCCCCGCCTGGGGCCTGCTGGTGCTGGGCTCGCCCGATCCGGCCCGCTTCCAGGCCGACATGGACACCGATCTGCTCGAGCGCATTGGCGAGATCGCCGCCAGCGTGCTCTGCCGCCTGCGCTAGTTCCCATGGACACCGCCGCGCTCAGCGCCCCCATGCTCCAGTACCTGGAGCATGTGCGCGTGCAAAAGCGGCTGGCGCCACGCACCCACACGCTCTACACGCTGGATTTGCAGCGCCTGTCGGCCATGGCCGCCGAGGCCCAGACCGAGGTGCTGCAACTGGGCCCCCAGCATATCCGCCGCTTTGTTGCGCAGATGCATGCCGCAGGCCGCAGCGGCCGGGGCATTGCGCTGATCCTGAGCGGCTGGCGCGGCTTTTTTACCTGGGCCGGCCGCGAAGGCCTGGTCGAGCGCAACCCGGTGCAGGATGTGCGCGCCCCCAAATCCCCCAAGCCACTGCCCAAGGCCTTGTCGGTCGACGATGCGGTGCGCTTTGCCGAAACCAGCCAGGCCCAGGGCGACCCCTGGGTGCAGGCGCGTGACAGCGCGATGGTCGAGCTGCTCTATGGCAGCGGCCTGCGTGTGGGCGAGCTGGTGGGCCTCGATACCGCTGCCAGCGTCCAGGCGCTGGGCTGGATCGATAGGGACGCAGCCGAGGCCCATGTGCTGGGCAAGGGCAGCAAGCGCCGTGTGGTGCCGGTGGGCAAGGCGGCCCTGGCCGCGCTGCAGGCCTGGCTGGCCGTGCGCGACCAGGTGGCGCCCTGTGATGCGGCCTTGTTCATCGGCGTGCGCGGCGCCCGCCTGTCGGCCGCCAGCGTCTGGCAGCGCCTGCGCGAGCGCAGCCTGGTCGCCGGCATGACCACCCCCGTGCACCCGCACATGCTGCGCCACTCCTTTGCCAGCCATGTGCTGCAGTCCAGCCAGGATTTGCGCGCCGTGCAGGAGCTGTTGGGCCATGCCAGCATCACCACCACCCAGGTCTACACCCGGCTGGATTTTCAGCACCTGGCCCAGGTCTACGACCAGGCCCATCCGCGCGCGCGCAAAAAGGACTGATTCCGCAGAGTTCAAAAAGACAAAACGGCCACCGATCTACATCGGTGGCCGTTTTATCCATTATCAAAGTGTGAAGTCTGCCGATAAGCCGGATTCTGTGCACCTGGGTTGCCCCAGGCGTGACCGCCATTACTCTGGGCCGGGTGTCGCCACCACGGCTCGACGCTACCTACCCGCCAACTCTGCGGAACCACATCAACGCTGGCCTACTTGGTATTGCTGCGCGTAGAGATTGCCCGTTTCACCCCGGGTGGTTTACCTTGCGGTACGCCCCCCGGACTCGTCTCTGTTGCTCTGATCCTCACCTCACGGTGGGCAGCCGTTAGCTGCTACGCTGTCCTGTGCAGTCCGGACGTTCCTCCAGTGCGGCCTTTCGGCACTTGCACCAGCGGCGGTCTGGCAGGCTTCACAGGCGTGATTATTCCACCGAATCACGCCTGCCCGCGCGAGTCGTCCAAAAACTGCAGGCCGCCGCCGGGGATAAGGCCCATCGCTATGTATCGCCGCCCTACTCGTCCACCGCGCTGCTGAACTCGCGCCGGAACTGCTCGGGCGGCATGCCGGCGGCACGCTGGAACATCGCGATAAAGGCCGAGGCCGTGCTGTAGCCCAGGTCAAAGGCAATCTCCTGCACCGTCCGGCCCTGGCCCAGCGCATCCACCGCGCAGAGGTGGCGCAGGCGCTGGCGCCATTCGGCCAGGCCCATGCCCAGCTCCTGGTGGCAGTGGCGCGCCAGGGTGCGCTCGGTCATGTGCACCGAGGCCGCCCACTCGGCCATCGTGCGGCGGCTGCCGGGCTCGGCCTTGAGGGCATCGAGCACGCTCAGCAGCGCGCGGGTCTGGGCGGCCGGCAAAAAACTGTGCTCCGAGGGGACGAGCCGCAGCTGGTCCACCATCACTTCGGCCAGGCGCAGGTCCTCGGGTGTCGCGGGCCGGCGTATGTCGCGCTGGGCCAGATCGGCCAGGATGCTGCGCACGATGGCGCTGATGCGCAGAATGCAGGCCTGCTGGGGCAGGCCCGTGCACAGCGCTGGCTGCACATAAAACGAGCGGTAGACGGCGGCCTGCGGCACATAGCAGTTGTGCTCGACGGCCGGCGGTATCCAGATGCCGTACTGCGGCGGCGCCACCAGCTGCCGACCCTGGGTGACGATGGTCATCGTGCCATGCGAGGTGTAGTTCAGGTGGCCCAGCCGGTGGCGGTGCGCATCGGCAAAACTGCCGGCGGCAAATTCGTCGTAGCGCACCAAATAGGGTGCGGTCTCCTGGTCAACGTCGTAGATCTTCAGTGCTTGGCCTGTCGCCATCGTGGCTCCTTGCAGCATCCGGTCAGCGCAACATGTCTGGCTTGGTGCATCAAATGTCTGATTACAGCTATAGGCTTTAAACCTGCCACGGCGATGATAGCAGCCAGACGTTTTTAAGTTCTACTCCCATGCAATACCTGTATCCGCTGCTCGCGGTCTTGATCTGGTCGGGCAACACCGTCGTCAGCAAACAAGCCGCTGGCGCCATCGCCCCCATTGAAATCGGCTTTCTGCGCTGGGTGCTGGCGGTGCTGCTGGTCACCCCCGTGCTGCTGCCGGCGGTCTGGCGCAACCGCGAGGCCATCCGGGGCCATGCCGGCCAGATCCTGGTGCTGGGCGTGCTGGGCATGGTGGTCTACCAAAGCTGTGCCTACTTTGCCGCCGCCTACACGACGGCCACGCACATGGGCATCATCCTGACCCTGTCGCCGCTGGTGGTGCTGGGCATCTGCGTGGGCCTGCTCGGCCAGGTGCTGACGGCCGGTGGCGCCATCGGCTCGGTGCTGGCCTTTGCCGGGGTGGTGCTGGTGATCAGCGAGGGGCATCCGTCATCGCTGCTGGACCAGGGCATCAACCGGGGCGATCTGCTGATGCTGCTGGCCTGCCTGGCCTATGCGGCCTACAACATCCTGCTCAAGCGCTGGGCCATGCCGCGCGTGCCCAGCTGGCAGCTGCTGTACCTGCAGATGGTGGTGGCCATGTTCGCGCAGCTGCCGTTCTACCTGGCCTCGCCCAAGGTCGGCCTCAATGCGGACAACTGGTACCTGGTTGCCTATGCCGGCACCATGGCCTCCATCGTCGCCACCTGGATGTGGATGACCGCTGTCGCCAAGCTCGGGCCCAGCCGCTCGATCATGTTCTTCAACCTGACCCCGCTGCTGACGGCGCTGATCGCCTCGGCCTGGGCCAAGGAGCAGCTGCACAGCTACCTGTGGATCGGCGGGGCGATGACCATCTTGGGCGTGCTGCTGGCCGAGCTGTGGAAAACGCCACTGCGCCGCGCCAGGGACGCGGCCAGCAGAGCCGCCTGATCTGTCAGCCCATCGACAAAAGGTCGTAGATGATCCTGGCCATCAGCGCCAGCAGGCCAGCGACCGATACCAGCATCAGCCAGGGCGCCCAGACCTTGTCGCGCCAGGAAAAGCCCAGCAGCAGGCTGACGCAGCAGACGCCCAGCAGAACCAGGGTGGTGTTGAAACTCAGCAAACGGCCTCCTTGCACAGCAATAACGTTCAGTGCCCATCTTGGGCCGATGGGCTGCAGGCGGTATTGACGGCTATCAAGGAAAGGCCGGTGGGCGGGTGTCTGTAGTCCCATGTCGTTAAGAACATCCTGGGCATATTGATATTCCAGCCGGAATGATCAACTGCGTCACAATGGTTCGGCTATTTCCACCCCCTTGTTCATCCCGATCCGCTGGAGGCTCCATGAAAGTTGAGAATATTCTGCACACCATTGGCAACACGCCGGTGGTCCATATCAACCGCCTGTTTGGCGCAGGTGCCCAGGTCTGGATCAAGTCCGAGCGCAGCAACCCGGGCGGCTCCATCAAAGACCGCATCGCGCTGGCGATGATCGAAGATGCCGAAAAGACCGGCGCGCTCAAGCCCGGCGGCACCATCATCGAGCCCACCAGCGGCAACACCGGTGTGGGCCTGGCGCTGGTCGCCGCGGTCAAGGGCTACAAGCTCATCCTGGTGATGCCCGAGAGCATGTCCATCGAGCGCCGCCGCCTGATGCTGGCCTATGGCGCCAGCTTTGACCTGACGCCCAAGGAAAAGGGCATGAAGGGCGCGATCGCCCGCGCCGAAGAGTTGGCCGCGCAGACCCCGGGTTCGTGGATTCCGCAGCAGTTCGAGAACCCCGCGAATACCGCCGTGCATGAGCGCACCACCGCGCAGGAAGTGCTGGCCGATTTCCCCGATGGCCTCGATGTACTGATCACCGGCGTGGGCACCGGCGGCCACCTCTCGGGCGTGGCCCATGTGCTCAAGGCCAAGTTCCCGCAGCTCAAGGTCTATGCGGTGGAGCCCACGGCCTCGCCCGTCATCTCGGGCGGCCAGCCAGCGCCGCACCCGATCCAGGGCATTGGTGCCGGCTTTATCCCGCGCAACCTGGACACCAGCGTGCTCGACGGCGTGATCCAGGTCGATGCCGAACCCGCCCGTGAATACGCCCGCCGCGCAGCCCGCGAGGAAGGCCTGCTGGTCGGCATCTCGTCCGGCGCCACGCTGGCCGCCATTGCGCAAAAGCTGCCCGAGCTGCCACCCAACGCCAAGGTGCTGGGCTTTGCCTATGACACCGGCGAGCGCTACCTGTCGGTAGAGGGCTTTCTGCCCGCCTGATCCCCCTCTGATGGCGGTCTGCAGGCCATGGTGCCTGCGCCAGGCCCCAAGCAAAAGCCGCTCCGAGGAGCGGCTTTTGCTTGGGGCAGCGAGCCTTACTTGGCCACCACCACGCCAGCGTCCGAGGTCTCCTGCGCGATGGCTTGCGCCACCTTGCTCACGCCCGAGCGCTTGCGCCAGGCCGACCAGGTCACCGCTGCGAGCAGGAACAGGCTGATGCAGACAAAGGTCGCGCTGATGGGGCGCTGCATGAAGACCATCATGTCGCCACGGGACAGCAGCAGCGCACGGCGGAAGTTCTCCTCCATCATGGGCCCCAGCACAAAGCCCAGCATGATCGGCGCGACCGAGAAATCCAGCACCATCAAGATGGCGCCGATGATGCCAAAGGCCAGCACCTCCCAGATGTGGAACAGGCTGTTTTGCGTGGTGAACACACCGACAGCAATGAAGAACATCGCCGAGGGGAACAGGTACTTGTAAGGCACGGCCAGCATCTTGACCCAGACGCCGATCAGCGGCACGTTCAGAATCATCAAGATCACGTTACCGATCCAGAAGCTGGCGATCAGGCCCCAGAAAATGTCCGGATGCTCGGTGATCAGCTGAGGACCAGGCTGAATGCCCTGGATCAGCAGCGCGCCCAGCAGCAGCGCCATCACGGCGTCACCGGGGATGCCCAGACTCATGGTCGGGATGAAGTCCACCTGGGTCTTCGAGTGCGCGGAGGCCTCGGGGGCTGCCACGCCAGCGATCATGCCGGTACCAAAACGGCTTGGGTCCTTGGCCACCTTTTGCTCCAGCGCATAGGCGATGAAGGTGGTGATGGTCGGGCCCGTGCCGGGCATGGCGCCAAACAGGGTGCCCACGGCCGTGCCGCGCACCATCGGCCAGAAGGCTTCCTTGAGCTCAGCCATCGAGGGACGCATGTCACGGATGCGCATCTTGGTGTTGCTGGTGATCGCCTTCATCTTGTTGACGTTGAGCAGGAAGTCGGCGATACCGAACAAGCCCATCGCCACCGCCACCATCTCCAGGCCATCGCTCAGATCCGGGATGTCGAACGCAAAGCGGAAGGTGCCGCTGTTCACGTCGGTGCCGACAATGCCGCAGAGCAGACCAAACAAGGTCATCGCCACGCCCTTGAGGGGCGAGCCACGTGACATGGTCGAGCCCGCGAGCAGGCCCAGCAGCATGATGGAGAACAGCTCGGCCGGGCCAAACTTGAACGCGATCGTGGTCAGCAGTGGCGAGGCAAAGATCATCACGATGATGCCGACCGAGGCCGCAAAGAACGAGCAGATCATCGTGATCCCGAGCGCCGTTCCGCCCTTGCCCTTCTTGGTCATCGGGTAGCCGTCCAGGCAGGTCACGGCATGGGGCGGGTGCGATGGCAGGTTCAGCAAGATGGCGCCAATGGCGCCGCCGTACTGGGAACCGTAGAAGATACCGGCCAGCATCAGGATGGCTGGCACCGGATGCATGGTGTAGGTCAGTGGCAGCAGAATGGAGATCGCCGACAGCGCGCCCATGCCCGGCAGCACGCCGATCAGGTTGCCCACCAGCACGCCGAAAAACGACCACATCAGGTTATGGCCCTGGAAGGCGATGCCAAAGCCGTACCAAAGGTCTTGCAGTGCTTGTCCCATGGCTTACATCCCCCACCTGACCAGCGGCATCTGCACCTGCAGCGCCCACCAGAAAATCACCACGGCGACAATCATCATCGACATGGCCAGCACAAAGCAGGCCATCACGCTGTTGCTGCGGTCACCCAACGCGCAGATGAAGACGATGGCAAAGGTCGCTGGCAGCAGGCCCAGGTATTCGCCACAGAAGTAAAAGGCAATGGTGCCCAAGATGATGCAAGCGGCGCCCCGGAAATCGGGAATCTCATGCTTGTGTCCCACCAGCGCCGCCTCGTCGCCGGGGCCTTTTTTCTTGGCGTTCAGCGCGATCAGCACGCCCGTCAGCGCCAGCAGAATGCCGACCGCAAACGGAAAGTAGCCAGGCCCCATGTGGGCCAGCGAGCCGATGTTGTAGCTTTGCGCCGCGTAGGCCGCGCTGCCACCGAGCAGGATCATCAGCGCGCCGCCGTAGTAATCCTTGTTGTAGCTCTTGCCGCCGGCGCTCATGGCCGCTCCTTGGCGGGCGCCCGGCGCCCCTGCACACCCGCAAGGGTGGACCTGTATTGACTCATGCTCGTCTCCTTTTCTTACAACTTGCGCGGAAAGTCTAGAAAACGAAGCTGCCAAACAGCTGCCAAATGTCGGATGGCGCCGCAAAATACGTAAATCTACTTAGCGAAAACAGTCCCGCAAAGGACAGTGCGCTCAGGCGCGATCGCGGGCCACGGGCAGGCGCACCAGGGCGCTCAGCCCCCGGCCGGCAACGCCATCGCGGGCCTCGCCATCGTCCAGCAGCAGCTCGCCGTGGAAGCGCTGCACATAGGCCCGGGCAATGGCCAGGCCCAGGCCCGATCCGTCTGGCCCCAGTGCGGCATCAGGCTGCAAGCGGCTAAAGCGCGCAAAGGCACGCTCGCGGTCCTCAGGTGCAATGCCGGGGCCGTTGTCCTGCACGCGGATCTGCACCCAGGCCCCGTCACGCTGCACCGAGACATTGATGCGGCCCTGGGCTGGCGTGTAGGCAATCGCGTTGTGCACCAGGTTGGCCAGCAGCTCATAGACGGCGGTGGCGGGGGCCTGCACTGCTGCGGCCATCGCGGCGCCCGGGTCGGCCTCGCCCTCGGCATCGCCCTCAAAATCCTGGCCGCGCACATCGATCCAGCCCAGGTCCTGCTGCTTGTCCAGCGCCAGCGGCAGGTAGGCCAGCACCACCTCGCGCGCCACCGCATTGGCGTCGCAGACCTCGCCCTCCCGCGCCAGCTGCGCGGCAGGCTGGCTGGCATGGGCCAGCGCCAGCAGTTGCTCGGACACGCGGCGGCCGCGCTGCAGCTGCTGGAGCATGCTGCGCAAGCTGGCCTGCACCGCCTCGGGATCGGTCTCGCGCAGCGCATAGGCGGCCTGCGTGCTCAGAATGGCCAGCGGCGTGCGCAGCTGGTGCGAGGCATCGGCCAGAAACTGGCGTTGCTGGGCCAGCGCATCGCGCTGCTGCGCCAGGTGCAGGTTCATCGCATCGACCAGGGGCCGCACCTCGCCGGGCACGGCCTCGGTGGCCAGCGGCTGCAGGTCATCGCTGCGGCGCTGCTGCACGGCCCGGCGCAAGGCCTGGAGCGGCCGCAGGCCCCAGGCCACACCCAGCCACACCACCAACACCAGGACCAGCAAGGTGCGGCCATCGCGCAGCAGGCTGTCCCACATCAGGCTGCGCACCGTGCGCTCAATGCCGGCGCTGGTCTGCGCGGTCTGGATCAGCACGCGCCACTCCTGGCCCGTCTGGTCATGCAGCACCCGCAGCAGCGCCAGCACCCGCACCGGCTGGTGCTCTACCTCGGCGGCATAGGACACGCGCGTGCCATCCTCTGCGGCGCGAAAAGGGCGGCTGGGGTCAGCCGGGTCGTGCGCGGGCTCGGGGAACTGCGCGGCGCCCAGCAGCAGGCGCTGCTGCGTGCCATCGGGGGTCTGCAGCTGCACGCGCAAAAACTTGCGCCGGCTGCTCAGCACCTCGAACATCGAGATGATGTGCAGCGGCTCGTCCAGGCTCAGTTGGCCTTCGCTGTCCCAGCGCAGGTTGTCCGACAGCGCCTGGGCCGGCTCCAGCAGGCTCTGGTCATAGGCGCGCTCCAACTCGCGTGCCAGGCTGACGCTGTCGCGCCAGCTGTCGAGCACCAGCAGGCCCATCAGCACGGGAACCAGCACCCACAGCAGGCGCAGACGCAAGCCTTTGGAAGAGCGCAGACGCCAGCGCATGGTGGTCAGGAGGAGAGCGTATGGCCCGGGCCCTTGGGCGCCAGGGTTTCGAGCATATAGCCCAGGCCGCGCACGGTCACGATGTGCACATCGCCGCCGGCCAGCTTGCGCCGCACCCGGTGCAGCACCTGCTCGATGGCATCGGGGCTGACACTGCTGTCCTGCGGGAAGACCTTGGCCGTCAGCTTGGACTTGCCCACCGGCGCGCCGGTGCGCGCCATCAGCGCCTCCAGCGCCGCATGCTCACGCGGGGTCAGCGCCAGCATCTGCTCGGCCAGCCAGAAGGTACGGTGGTTGCTGTCGTAGCGCAGCGAGCCGCATTGCTGCATGGCCTGCACCCGGCCCTGGCTGCGCCGGTGCAGCGCCGCCAGGCGCGCCTCCAGCTCGGCCACATCGAAAGGCTTGGTCAGGTAGTCATCGGCCCCCCGGTGCAGGCCTTCAACCCGGTCCTGCACCGCTCCTTGCGCAGTCAGCACCAGCACCGGCTCACGCCGGCCCTGGCCGCGCATGGCCGACAGCCAGTCAAAGCCATGCTGGTCGGGCAGCTGCAAATCGAGCACCACCACATCAAAGCGGCCATCGGGCAGCAGGCGCGTGGCCATCGCCGCATGCGCGGCATGCACCGCTTCGATGTTCGATTGCTTGAGGGCGCGCACCAGCCAGGCGGCCATCTCCAGCTCGTCTTCAATCAGCAATATGCGCATGCTTGCTCGCCAGAATTCAGGGGGCTCAGAAAACCGCGATCATACGCCGCTGGGCAGCGGTATCCAGCGCCCCTTGATCACTACTCCTGGATGGGCGATGGAATGCCGGGCGTGGGCACTGGTGGCGGTTGCAGCGGGGCGGGGTCTTTGACAGGCGGGGCTTCCGGGTGCCGGGGGTCAATATGCATCAAGGGCTCCTTGCAGATGGTTCTGCGATTGTGCCCAGGCCTGGCAGGGCGCGCTGTCAGCAAACGCCCTGCCGTCACGCCGCAGTCAACGCGCCAGCACTGGCGCCAGCGCCTTGCCGGTATGCGTGCCCGCCTGCACCAGGTCCTCGGGCGAACCGGTGGCCACAATGCGGCCACCAGCATTGCCGCCCTCGGGGCCCAGGTCGATCACCCAGTCGGCCTCGGCAATCACATCCAGGTCATGCTCGATCACCACCACGCTGTGGCCGGCATCGACCAGGCGGTGCAGCACATGGATCAGCTTGTCCACATCGGCCATGTGCAGGCCCACGGTGGGCTCGTCGAGCACATACAAGGTGTGGGGCGCCTTGTTGCCCCGGCGCGTGATGTCATCGCGCACCTTGGTCAGCTCGGTCACCAGCTTGATGCGCTGCGCCTCGCCACCCGACAAGGTGGGCGACGGCTGGCCCAGGGTCAGGTAGCCCAGGCCCACATCCTGCAGCAGCTGCAGCGGATGGGCGATGCTGGGCATGCTGGCAAAGAACAGCACCGCCTCGTCGACCTCCATCTGCAGCACCTCGCCAATGCTTTTGCCGCGCCAGGTGACCGCCAGCGTTTCGGGGCTGAAGCGGGCGCCATGGCAGACCTCGCAAGGCACTTTCACATCGGGCAGAAAACTCATCTCGATGGTGCGCATGCCCTGGCCCTCGCAGGCCGGGCAGCGGCCTTCGCCGGTGTTGAAGGAGAAACGCCCGGCCGCATAGCCGCGCGCCTTGGCCTCCAGCGTTTCGGCAAACAGCTTGCGGATCGTGTCCCAGAAGCCGATATAGGTCGCCGGGCAGGAGCGCGGCGTCTTGCCAATCGGCGTCTGGTCCACTTCCAGCACCCGGTCGATGCCCTCAAAGCCCTGCAGGCCCTTGCAGCCCAAGAGCGCCGGGGCCTTGCCGGCATCCATGTCGTCACGCCCGGCCTTGGTGGCGCGCTGGCCGACCCAGGCGGCCACATTGGTGAGAAGCACATCGCGCGCCAACGTGGATTTGCCCGAGCCCGACACCCCCGTCACGGCCACCAGGCGCTTGAGCGGTACGCGCACATCCACGTTCTGCAGGTTGTGCAGGTGGGCACCCAGCACCGACAGCCAGTGCAGCGGCGCCATTGCATCGGCACGGGCCGGCGCGGCCAGCGCGGCATTGGCCTGGGCGCTGTCGGCGGCCAAGGCGGCAGCGGCGTCGGCAGCGATCTGCTTCTTGGTGCGCTTTTTGGCGACGGGCTTGGCGTCTTCGACCGGCGCGGCCACCGCATCGGCCACGCCATGCACCAGGCGGCGCGGCTGGAAGGGGTGGCGCATCGCATGCAGCAGGTAGCGGCCGGTCTGCGAATCGGCCGCATCCATCACATCCTGCGTCGTGCCCTGGGCCACCAGGCGGCCGCCGCGCTTGCCGGCGCTGGGGCCGATGTCGATCACATGGTCGGCGCGGCGGATCGTGTCCTCGTCATGCTCCACCACCACCAGCGTATTTCCCTTGGCCCCCAGCTTGTGCAGCGCATTGAGCAGGATATGGTTGTCGCGCGCATGCAGGCCAATCGTGGGCTCGTCGAGCACATAGCAGACGCCTTGCAGATTGCTGCCCAGCTGCGCGGCCAGGCGAATGCGCTGCGCCTCGCCGCCCGACAAGGTGGGCGCGCCCCGGTCCAAGGTCAGATAGCCCAGGCCGACCTCTTCCAGAAAGGCCAGGCGGCTGTGGATCTCGGGCACCAGGTCGCGGGCGATATCGCTTTCGCGGCCCGACAGCACCAGGCCCTCGATCCAGAGCCGCACATCGGTGACCGACAGGCGGGCGATCGACGAGATCGACTGGCCGTGGAACAGCACCGCGCGGGCGGTGGCATTGAGGCGCGTGCCCTGGCAGGTCGGGCAGGTGGTTTCACCCACGTCCTCGGCCTCGGGCTCTTCAAAGCTCTGCTCGCGGCCCCGGTTGTCCTGGCCCATCACCGAGTCGTCATAGACCTTGCGCTGGTCCTTGGTCAGCTTGACGCCGGTGCCCACGCAGTCGGGGCACCAGCCATGCTTGCTGTTGTAGGAGAACAAACGCGGGTCCAGCTCGGCATAGCTGGTGGCGCAGACCGGGCAGGCGCGCTTGGTGGAGAACACCTGCAGCTGGCCAATGGCCGCCGTGTCGCTGCCCGCCTGCATCGCCGCTTCCAGGGTGCCGATGGCCGAGAGCACATGCAGCACGCCCTTGCCCAGCTCCAGCGCCGTGGCGAGCTTGTCGCGCAGCAGGGCCTCGTTCTCGGGCCGGATCTCGATGCTGGCCACTGGCAGCTCGACCGTGTGCTCCTTGAAGCGGTCCAGGCGCGGAAAGCCGGTGGTCGGCAGGAACTGGCCATCGACGCGCAGATGGGTGTAGCCACGCGGCCGCGCCCAGTCCGCCAATTCGGTGTACACGCCCTTGCGGGCGACCACCAACGGGGCCATCAAGCCAATGAGCTGGCCCCGGTACTGCGTCATCAGCTGCGCGGCAATGCTCTCGGGGGTTTGCGGCTGCACCGCTGCACCGTCCTTGGTGCAGTGCTGCACGCCCAGCTTCACGTAGAGCAGGCGCAGAAAATGCCAGACCTCGGTCGTGGTGCCCACCGTGGATTTGCGCCCGCCGCGCGAGAGGCGCTGCTCGATCGCTACCGTGGGCGGGATGCCGTAGACCGCATCGACCTCGGGGCGGCCCGCCGGTTGCACGATGGAGCGCGCATAGGCGTTGAGCGACTCCAGGTAGCGGCGCTGGCCTTCGTTGAACAGGATGTCAAACGCCAGGGTCGATTTGCCCGAGCCCGATACGCCGGTGACGACATTGAACTTGCCGCGCGGAATGTCCACGCTCAGGTTCTTCAGGTTGTGCTCCTTGGCATTGATGATCTGGATGCTGTTGCCCGGCCCGGGCAGCGCCGCAGCTTGCGCTGCAGGCGCCAGCGCATAGGCTGGCCGCTGCTCGCGCACCTCGTGGGGCTGGCCGTCGCCGCGCTCACCCAGCATGGCCAGCTCGTAATCACGCAGCGCCTGTGCGGTGTAGGAACGGCCGGACTTGCGCACCTCCTCGGGCGTACCCTCTTCCACCACCTTGCCACCGTCTTCGCCAGCATCGGGGCCCAGGTCGATCAACCAGTCGCTGGCACGGATCACATCCAAGTTGTGCTCGATGACGATCAGCGAATGGCCGGCTTCGAGCAGCTTGCGCAGTGCGCGCATCAGCTTGGCAATGTCTTCAAAATGCAGGCCGGTAGTGGGCTCGTCAAACAGGAACAAGGTGCCCTTGCGCGCCAGCGTTTGCTTGGATTTGGAGGCGCTCTTGGCGGCCTCGGCCAGAAAGCCGGCGAGCTTGAGGCGCTGGGCCTCGCCACCCGACAAGGTCGGCACCGGCTGGCCGAGCTTCACATATTCCAGCCCCACATCGACGATGGGCTGCAGCGCACGGATCACCTCGCGGTCCTTAGCGAACAGCGCAGCCGCCTCGCTGACGGTCAGCTCCAGCACATCGGCAACGTTCATCAAGCGGCCATCGCGCTCGATGCGCACTTCCAGAATCTCGGCGCGGTAGCGCTTGCCGTCGCAATCGGGGCAGCGCAGGTAGACGTCGGAGAGGAACTGCATCTCCACATGCTCAAAGCCCGAGCCGCCGCAGGTCGGGCAGCGGCCATCGCCGCTGTTGAAGCTGAACTTGCCGGCGGTATAGCCGCGCTGCAGCGACAGCGGCGCAGTCGCAAACAGCTCGCGCACCGCATCCCAGGCGCCCACATAGCTGACCGGGTTGGAGCGCGCCGTCTTGCCAATCGGTGACTGGTCGACAAAGACGATGTCGGACAGATGGTCGGCCCCCAGCAGGCGCTGGTGCGCGCCAGCCAGCTCGGTGGGCTTGCCAAAATGGCGCATCAAAGCGGGTGCCAGCACGTCCTGGATCAAGGTGGACTTGCCCGAGCCCGACACGCCGGTGACCACCACCATGCGCTGGAGCGGAAAATCCACCGACACGTTCTGCAGGTTGTGCTCGGTCGCGCCTTCCAGAATCAGCCGTGGCGTGCTCTCGGTCACCATGCGCTTGGCGCCCATGCCCACCTGCTTGCGGCCGCCCAGATAGGCGCCAGTCAAGGTATCGGCATGGCGCAGTTCAAGAGGGCTGCCATCAAACACAATCTGGCCCCCCTTCTCGCCCGGGCCTGGGCCCATGTCGATCATGCGGTCGGCGGCAAACATCACCGCCGGGTCGTGCTCCACCACCACCAGGGTGTTGCCGGCATCACGCAGCCGCTTCATCGCGACGGTGATGCGCTCCATATCGCGCGGGTGCAGGCCGATCGAGGGCTCATCCAGCACGAACAAGGTGTTGACCAGCGAGGTGCCCAGCGCCGTGGTCAGGTTGATGCGCTGCACCTCGCCACCACTCAAGGTGCGGCTCTGGCGGTCCAGGGTCAGGTAACCAATGCCGACATCGCAGAGGTAGAGCAGGCGGTTGCTGATTTCTTCATGCAGCAGGCGCAGCGCCTGCGCGTCGCCATCGTTGCTGCGGCGGATATCCATGCTGGCAAAGAACTGGCGCAGCCGCACAATCGGCAGCAGCATCAGGTCGTGCAAGCTCAGGCCTGGCAAGGCCTCGAGCTGCTCGCGGCTCCAGGCCACACCGCGCGGCATGAAGCGCTGGGCCGGCGGCAGGGCCGCATCGGCGTCGGCCTTCGATCCCACGCGCCACAGCAGGCTCTCGGTCTTGAGGCGTGCACCGCCACAGACCGGACAAGGCGTGTAGCTGCGGTACTTGGACAGCAAGACGCGGATATGCATCTTGTAGGACTTGGTTTCCAGGTACTCGAAATAGCGGCGGATGCCATACCACTGGCGGCTCCAGTTGCCGTCCTTGTAGCCCTCTTCGCCATGGATGACCCAGTCCTTCTGCGCCTCGGTCAGCTTGGCCCAGGCGGTATCGCGGGGAATGCCCTGCGCCTCGGCATGGCGCATCAGATCGTCCTGGATCTCTTTCCAGGCCGGCGTCTGGATCGGCTTGATCACGCCGGTGCGCAAGGTCAGCTTGTCGTTGGGGATCACCAGGCCCCAGTCCACGCCAATGACCCGGCCAAAGCCCCGGCAGGCATCGCAGGCGCCCACGGCCGAGTTGAACGAGAACATCGACGGCGTCGGCTCGCGGTAGCGCAGGCCGCTTTCCGGGCAGTGCAGACCGGCAGAGAACTTCCACAGCGCGGGCTCGGCGGTGTTGCCGTCCGCATCGGCCTCGGCGATGGCATACACCGTCATCTGGCCGCTGCCGCGCTTCAGGGCCACCTCGATGGCCTCGATCACGCGCGCCTTCTCGGCCTTGCTGAGGCGAAAGCGATCCGCCACCACATCGAGCAGCTTGACACGCTGGGGCGCTTCTGCCGCAGCCTGCTTGCCGGCCTTGGGCTTTTTCTTGCTGCTGTCCACGGCAGCGGCATGGCGCACCACATCGACCTCGCGCTCGGCCTGCACCTTGGTAAAGCCGCTGGCCGACAGCCACTGCTCGACCTGCTCGGCGCTGGTGTTGGCCGGCAGCTCGACCGGAAAGGTGATCACGATACGCGGGTCATCCGCCTGGCTGCGCTGCAGCAGCTGCTCGTAAATGCTCTCGGGCGTGTCATGCTGCACCGGCAAGGCGGTCTGCTGATCAAACAGATGGCCGGCGCGTGCCACCAGCAGCTTCAGGTGGTCGTTGAGCTCGGTCATCGTGCCCACCGTCGAGCGCGAGCTGCGCACCGGGTTGGTCTGGTCAATCGCAATCGCGGGCGGCACGCCTTCGACCTTGTCCACGGCCGGCTTGTCCATGCGGTCGAGGAACTGGCGCGCATAGGCGCTGAAGGTTTCAACGTAGCGGCGCTGCCCCTCAGCATACAAGGTATCGAACACCAGGCTGGACTTGCCCGAACCGCTGGGCCCGGTCACCACCGTCAACTCCCCGGTGCGGATATCCAGATCCAGATTCTTGAGGTTGTGCTGACGTGCACCACGGATGCGAATGTTTTCCTGAGACATACCGATGAGCTATCCAGTAATTCGTTGGCGCAGTCCAGCCGCCGGATAAGCAAGCCCCCATGCGCAGTGCCAGGGATGCCCAAACTCGGAAGGCCGACACGACTGCGTGGGGGCAAAATGATCGTGAGCAACCATTCTAGGGAGTTCATTCCTCGGCTGAATCAGCGCGCGGCAAAGCCCTGCAAAACACTGTACATATTTACAGATATTAGCAAATGGCGATGTATCCGGGCCACAGGCTTGGGCGGCATAAAAAAAACCCGCCATCTCTCGAAGGCGGGTGGGGAAGCAGGGGCGCGCTGGGCGCCCAAGGCTTGCTTAGAAGTTGTGGCGGATACCAGCAGCGAAGGTGCTGAAGTCGGCGCCGGAGATACCGGTGGCGTAGCTGGCGTTGGCCTTGTTGTCGACCTTGGTGTAGCCAGCGTACAGCTTGGAGCGCTTGCTCAGGTTGTAGTTGTAGCCCAGGATCAGCTGGCGTGCGCCGCTGTTGCTGACGTCGTCCCACTTGCCAGCCCAGCCGAAGCCAGCGACAAACTCGGAAGCGCCCATGGTGTACATACCGGTCACGCGCGCTGCATTGCGCTTGCCGCGCAGCTCTTCGTCAGAGCGTTGGTAGTAAGCGCCCAGTTGGAAGGCGTTGATGGTGTAGTGCGCGCGCAGGCCCAGTTGCTTGTCGCCACCGACCTTGGTGAAGCCTGCACCCAGGGCCAGAGGACCGCTTTCCCAGTTGGCAGCCAGGTCGTAGCCGTTCTTGTCGTTGGTGCCAGCAGCCTTTTCGTGGAACGAAGCAGCGCCTTCAATGGTCAGGCCGCCCAGGAACACGGGGGTGCGGTAGGCGATCTTGTTGGAGTCGCGCATCACGTAGCTGTACAGCGCATCCGACAGCGAACCGGTGTCGTGGTTAGGCTGGTCCAGCACGCCGTAGTCAGCCACTGCGTAGTAGGACTCAGCGGTGAAGGTACCCAGACGCAGCATACCGAAGTTGCCAGCTAGGTTCACTTCGCTTTGGCGGCGGAAGGTCAGACCACCAGCGGAACCGGTGCCCGAGCCGTCATCCGAGTTGAAACCCGATTCCAGCACGAAGCCAGCCTTCAGGCCGCCACCCAGGTCTTCCGTGCCACGGAAACCGATACGCGATGCGTTGTTGAACAGGCCGGTGGTGGACACATCGCCCACCTTTTGGCGTTCCACCGAGGTGTTCACACGGCCATAAACCTGCACGCTGCTTTGAGCCAGTGCAGCGGTAGAGCCAGCAATGGCCAAGGTGGCAATCATCAAACGATTCAGTGAACGCATAGTGTCCTCGGGGATGTAGTCATTAAAAATGGTTGGACGGTGCTGTTGGGGTCCGCACAGGGCAGGTTTCAGCCCGTCACATAATGTTAATTCTAGGCGGCAGTCCCCGAAAAACGCGCTGAATATCTTGCAGTTTTTGCGAGAGTGACGCATCGCTACCACACTTATGTGACACACCCTGGTATTAACCATGAGATACCAAACCGCGCAGAAAAAAACAGCACCCGAAGGTGCTGTTGGGAGGTGAAGGCCACGGGTATCAGGTCATCCGCATACCCGCGGCCAGCTCGCAGTGCTGAGGTTCAGTCGTTCGCGTAGATATCCACATCCTTGGTTTCACGCACAAACAAGGTTCCGATCACGAAGGTGATGCCGGCGATGATGATCGGGTACCAGAGGCCGTTGTACATATTGCCGGTCTGGGCGACGATCGCGAAGGCCGTCGTCGGCAGCAGACCACCGAACCAGCCATTGCCGATGTGGTAGGGCAGCGACATGGAGGTGTAGCGGATGCGGGTCGGGAACATTTCCACCAGCATCGCGGCAATCGGCCCGTAGACCATGGTCACCAGCAGCACCAGGTAGGTCAGCAGCACCACGGTCAAGACCTTGTTCGTCTTGGCGGGGTCGGCCTTGGCTGGGTAGCCGTCCTTGGCCAGGGTTTCGGCCACTGCCTTCTTGAACGCACCATCCTTGGCCTTCAGATCGTCGCCACTCAGGCCCGCAGCGGCATAGCTGGGGATGGTGTCGTTGCCGATCTTGATGACCGCCGTCGTGCCGGCAGGTGCGGCCTCGGTTTCATAGCTCACCGAATTGGCCGCCAGCAGTTGCTTGGCCACGTCGCAGGAGCTGGTGAACTTGGAGGTGCCCGTCGGGTTGAACTGGAAGGAGCACTCGGCCGGATTGGCCACGACCACCACCTTGTTCTTGGCTTGCGCCGCTGCCAGATCAGGGTTGGCCGCCTCGGTCAGCATCTTGAACACGGGGAAGTAGGTCAGCACCGCCAGCAGGCAGCCCGCCATGATGATGGGCTTGCGGCCGATCTTGTCGGACAGCGCACCAAAGATCACGAAGAACGGCGTTGCGATCAGCAGGGCCACCGCAATCATCAGATTGGCACTGACAGCATCGACCTTGAGCTGTTGGGTCAGGAAGAACAGCGCATAGAACTGGCCGGTGTACCAGACCACGGCCTGGCCGGCGGTCAGGCCGATCAGCGCCAGAATCACGATCTTCAGGTTCTTCCACTGGCCAAACGACTCGCGCAGCGGGGCCTTGGAGGTCTTGCCTTCGGCCTTCATGCGCTGGAACGCAGGCGATTCGGACAAGGTCATACGGATCCACACCGACACACCCAGCAGCAGAATCGACACTAGGAACGGAATGCGCCAGCCCCAGTCATTGAAGGCGGGCTCGCCCATCACGGTACGCGTGCCCAGAATCACCAGCAGGGACAGGAACAAGCCCAGGGTCGCCGTGGTCTGGATCCAGGAGGTGTAGGCACCACGCTTGCCGTGCGGCGCATGCTCGGCAACGTACGTTGCCGCACCACCGTATTCACCACCCAAGGCCAGACCTTGCAGCATGCGCAGCACGATCAAGATGATGGGCGCTGCCACGCCGATGCTGGCGTAGTTGGGCAAGATACCGACGATGAAGGTCGATGCGCCCATCAGCAAGATGGTGACCAGGAAAGTGTACTTGCGCCCGATCATGTCGCCCAGGCGGCCGAACACCAGCGCGCCAAAGGGGCGCACGATAAAGCCGGCCGCAAAGGCCAGCAACGCAAAGATGAAGGCGGAGGTTGGGTCCAGTCCGGAGAAGAACTGTTTGGCGATGATGGCCGCCAGCGAGCCGTAGAGATAGAAGTCGTACCACTCAAAAACGGTGCCGAGTGACGAGGCGAAGATGACCTTGCGCTCCTCCTTGGTCATCGGCCGTGCTGCTGCACTGGTTGCCATGCTGTTGTCTCCTTGTAGTGTTGCCGCTCTTTTGTTTGGCGGACACTGCATTCTTCAAGCAAGCGCTGACCCTAGTCTGACGGTTTTCCAACACAAGCTTGCAATCTGCTGACAATTCGCTGACAAAATCCAGCGCAACCCGCACAAAGCGTTTTGCGATGCGGAATATCGCTGCACTGCAGCAGCAACCAAGGGAAAGTCCCAGGGCGGGCAAAACCGCTGGGAGGGGCGTTTTCAGCGGCTTAGAAGCTGGAAATCAGCGCTTGGGCAAACCGGAGGGGCGGTCTGCTGCCGCCTCCCATTGGCCATCGGCAAACCAGGCGTCGCCGTTCAGGTAGGCGCTCAGCATCGGCAGCCCATCCAGGCCCCAGAACAGCTTGTCGTCCAGCACCATGCTGGGCACGCCAAACACGCCGGCGGCGGCCGCCGCATCGGTATTGCTGCGCAAGGCCTGCTTGGCCTCCTGCTCGGCCGCATCGCCATGGCGCAGCTGCTCGGCAAGCGTTTGCTCCAAGGCCTGCAGGCGCTGCGCATCCAGCGCATCGGCGCCACCCAGCCAGACATGGCAAAAGATCGCATCGGCGGTGAAGCGGTTGATGCAGCCGCCCTGGCCCGTGCGCAAGGCCAGGCGCAGCAAGGGCAAGGGGTTGAAGGGGTGCTGGGCGGGCATTTGCAGACCGCAGCCCAGGCTGTGGCCCAGCCAGCTGGCATGGCGGTAGGTCCATTCGCGCTTGCCGGCAATGCCGGCCGGGCCGGGGTTGGCATGCTGCTGCAGCAAGGCACCCAGCAAGACGGGCCGGTAGCGCACATGCACGCTATGGCCTTGCAGCGCCTGCGGCAGCGCATGGAAAGCCAGCCAGGCGTAGGGGGAGACAAAGTCCAGGTAGAAATCGATGCTTTTCATACCCGGCTCCTGTCAGGCCGCCGGCACCAGCGGCCGGCCATTGCTGCCCAAGCCCGCACGGCCCAGCGCCTGCAGCCAGATCTGCTGGCGCTCTGCGGTGTCGGCCTTGGACCAGGCACGGATCTCATCGATCGAGCGGTAGCAGCCGATGCAGTGGCTGCGGTCCGCATTCATCTTGCACAGCGACACGCAGGGCGATGGCACGACATCGCTGTAATCGGCGGCAAAGGCGCCAGTCACCCGCACCTGCTTGGTGCGGGCTGCCAGCGGCGCGGGCGAAGCCACTGGCAGCTCCACCGGTTTGTCCATTTGTTCCGTCATGCCGCCTCCTTGACCACATCGGCCACCGGCGCGCCGGTCAGCGCTTCCAGATCGGCCGGCGCCAGCGCAAACACGCCGTTCGGGTGGCCTGCGGCAGCCCAAATCTGTTCAAAACGGAACAGCTCCCGGTCAATCAGGGTAACGGGCTGGCTCACATGGCCGACGGGCGAGACACCGCCAATCGCAAAGCCGGTACGGGCTTTGACAAAATCCGCATCCGCACGGCCTACCGGGCCGACCAGCGCAGCCACCTTGGCCTCGTCCACGCGGCAGTCGCCCGAGGTGATGACCAGCACGCAGGCGTCATCACTCTTGCGGCGGAAAATAATGCTCTTGGCAATCTGGCCCAGCGCAATGCCCAGCGCATCGGCCGCTTCCTGGGCCGTGCGCGCTGCCACCTCCAGCATCTGCGGCCCATGCGGATGGCCCTTGTCCTGCAGCACCCTGTCTACCCGCTGCACCCCTTCGGGCAGGCTCAGCAACTCCGCTCCACACATGGTTCAACTCCTTGTTAAGCGACGATTGTGCCGTTTAGCAGGCTCCGCTGCAGCGCAGCGGGCATTCGCGCTGCCGCGCTGGGCGATCAACCCGCGCGCTTGTTCATCAGCGCCACGGCCACGCGCGAGTTGGGCTTGCGCTGCAAAAAGTCGCTGATGTAGATGCCCGCATCGACGAGCTTGTCCAGGTCAATGCCGGTCTCGATGCCCATGCCATGCAGCATGTAGACCAGGTCTTCGGTGGCGACATTGCCGGTCGCGCCCTTGGCATAGGGGCAGCCGCCCAGGCCGGCGATGGACGACTGGAAGTTCCAGATGCCCAGCTCCAGCGACGCCAAGGTATTGGGCAGCGCCTGGCCATAGGTGTCGTGGAAATGCCCGCTCACCTGGTCCAGGTTGAAATACTGCAAGGTCGCTTCCAGCGCCTTTTGCACCTTGATCGGTGTGCCCACGCCGATGGTGTCGGCGACATCGACGCGCTCGACGCCAATGCCCTTCATCAGCTCGGCCAGGTAGGCCACGCGCGAAGGCGCAATCTCGCCCTCATACGGGCAGCCCACGGTGCAGCTCATCGCGCCGCGCACCGCAATGCCGGCAGCCTTGGCCGCTTCCACCACGGGGGCAAAGCGCTCGATGCTCTCGGCAATCGAGCAGTTGATATTGCGCTGGCTGAAGGCTTCGCTGGCCGCGCCAAACACCACGATCTCATCGGGCTGGGAGGCCACGGCCGCTTCATAGCCCTTCATGTTCGGGGTCAGCACCGAATAGCGCACGCCGGCCTTGCGCGCCAGCCCCGCCATCACCTCGGCGTTGTCGCCCATCTGCGGCACCCATTTGGGGCTGACAAAGCTGGTGACCTCAATTTCGGTCAGGCCCGCATCCTGCAGACGCTGGGTCAGCTCGATCTTGACGGCCGCCGGCACCGGCGATTTCTCGTTCTGCAGGCCATCGCGCGGGCCGACATCAATCAATTGGACTCGTTGGGGGTAGCGGGCCATGGGGCGTCTCCTGGGGTATTTCTTAAAAACGGGGGCGGAATCAGTATCCGCGATCGGCATAGACCATGCCGCCAGGCTTCTCTCCGGCGGCAAAGGCCTGGAGCTTGTGCAGGATCTGCTGCAAGGTCTCCTCGGGCAAGGTGCGGGCGGAGCTGTGCGGCGTGATGCGGATCTGCGGCTGCTGCCAGAACGGGTGCTCGGCGGGCAGCGGCTCGGTGCGGAACACATCCAAGGTGGCACCAGCCACCTGGCCGCTGTCCAGCGCGGCCAGCAGGTCGGCGTCGACCAGGTGCGCGCCGCGCGCCACATTGATCACATAGGCGCCCGGCTGCAGCTGTGCCAGCAGGCCGGCGTCGATGATGTTCTCGGTCTGCGCGGTCAGCGGCAGCAGATTGACGAGGATGCGCGTGGCACGCAGAAAGTCCGGCAGCTGCGCGCTGCCGGCAAAACACTGCACACCGGCGATCTGCTTGGGCGAGCGGCTCCAGCCGTGCACCGGAAACGCAAACTGCGCCACCGCCTGGGCCACGCGCTCGCCCAGCACACCCAGGCCCATCACGCCGACCGGAAAGTCGCTGCGCAAACGCAAGGGCTGCTGGGCCCAGACGCCAGCGCTTTGCTGCGCCCGGTACGGCGCCAGGTCACGAAAATGGTCGATGACCGCATGGCAGACATATTCGGCCATCTGCACGGCCATGCCGGCGTCTTCGAGCCGCAGCACCGGCACGCCGGGCGGCAGCTGGCGCGCAAACAGCGCATCGACGCCGGCGCCCATGTTGAAGATCGCCTTGAGGCCGGCGCCTTGCTCGTCGAACAGCTGCTGCGGCGGCTTCCAGACCAGCGCGTAATCGGCCTGCGCCATGCCGGGTGTCCAGCCGCAGGCTTGGGCCTGGGGAAGGTGCAGGCGAATCGCATCCAGCCAGGGCTGGAGTTCATCGCTGTCGGTGTAGACGAGAATTTTCATGGCCGGCATTTCAGCACAGAAAAGGGTGCCGCACCGTCACAGACAGCGCAGCGGCCCTGTCAGGCGGCGACGACCTGCAGCTTGAGCAGTTCGGCGCCCTCAGTCACCTGGTCACCCGGCGCAAACAGCAGCTCCAGCACCTCGCCATCGGCCGGGGCGGCAATCGTGTGCTCCATCTTCATCGCCTCCATCACCGCCAGCGGCTGGCCCTTGCTGACCTTGTCACCGGCCTTGACTGCAAACGACACCACCTTGCCCGGCATCGGGGCCGTCAGGCGCCCGCCTTCGCTGCCGGCCTCACCGGCATGGGCCAGCGCATCGATGGCGGTGATCTCGGCCGCGCCGCGCGGGGCGAACACATGCACCACCTCGCCCTGCTGCCAGGTCTGCACCTGGTCGCGCTGGCCGTTGAACTGCAGCTCCACCAACTCGCCGTTGGGGCTGAACTGCAGCGGGCCGGTGGCATCGCCCACCGTCAGCACCAGGCCAGCGGCCTCATAACGCAGCGCCGCCTGCAGCTTGTCGCCGCCAAACTCAAAGTCAAAGCGGCGCTCGGTCACGCCATGCGATTGCCAGCCATCGCGGCGGCTGAAGGGGTCGTGGCTCTCGGTAGTGCGCTCCTGCAGCAGCTCGGCCACCACGGCAGCGGCTGCCGCAGTATCCAGGCCCAGGCCGCGTTGTTTGAACAGCCGTGCCTCTTCGCGCTGGATCAGCGCCGTATCGAGCTTGGCCTGGCCAAACGACGGCGTGGCCAGGATATGGCGCAGGAACTGCACATTGGTCTGCAGGCCGACAATGCGCACCGCAGCCAGCGCCGCATCGAGCCGCGCCAGCGCCTGGGCGCGGTCTGCGCCGTGGACGATGAGCTTGGCGATCATGCTGTCGTAGAAGGGGCTGATGGCATCGCCTTCGCGCACGCCATCGTCAATGCGCACATCGCTGATCGCAAAACTGCTGCAGTCGGGCTTGCGGTAAACATGCAAGGTGCCGGTGGCGGGCAGGAAGTTGTTGTCCGGGTTCTCGGCGCAGATGCGCGCTTCGATCGCGTGGCCGCTGATCTTGAGCTCCGCCTGCTGCTTGGGCAGCGGCTGGCCATTGGCCACCAACAGCTGCCACTGCACCAGGTCTTCGCCGGTGATGGCCTCGGTCACCGGGTGCTCGACCTGCAGGCGCGTGTTCATCTCCATGAAGTAGAACTTCATCGCCTCGGGCTGGTCGTAGCCGCCGGGCTGCTCGACGATGAATTCCACCGTGCCCGCGCCCACATAGCCCACGGCCTTGGCAGCGGCCACCGCCGCCTCGCCCATCTGCTGGCGCAGCGCGGGCGTCATGCCGGGCGCGGGGGCTTCTTCCAGCACCTTCTGGTGGCGGCGTTGCACCGAGCAATCGCGCTCGAACAGGTAGACGCAGTTGCCCTGGGTGTCGCCAAACACCTGGATCTCGATATGGCGGGGGCGCAATACGTATTTCTCAATCAGCACCGCATCATTGCTGAAGCTGTTGATGGCCTCGCGCTTGCAGGACTCCAGCGCGGCAGCAAAGTCCTCGCTCTTTTCCACCAGGCGCATGCCCTTGCCACCGCCGCCAGCGCTGGCCTTGATCAGCACCGGGTAACCGATGCGGTCGGCCTCCGCGTGCAGCATCGCCGGGTCCTGGCCGGCGCCATGGTAGCCGGGCACCAGCGGCACGCCGGCCTTTTCCATCAGCTGCTTGGATTCGGCCTTCAGGCCCATCGCACGGATGGCATTGGCAGGCGGGCCGATGAACACCAGGCCCGCAGCGGCGCAGGCCACGGCAAAGTCTTCGTTCTCACTCAGAAAGCCGTAGCCGGGGTGGATGGCCTGGGCGCCGGTGGCCTTGGCGGCTTCGATGATGCGCTCCCAGCGCAGGTAGCTGTCCTTGGGGGCGCTGCCGCCGATATGCACCGATTCGTCGCAGGCGGCCACATGCTTGGCATGGGCGTCGGCGTCGGAGTAGACGGCCACGGTCTTGACGCCCATGCGGCGGGCGGTAGCGGCGACGCGGCAGGCAATCTCACCACGGTTGGCGATCAAAATTTTCGAGAACATAGAACAATCTCCTCAGTCTTCTTCCCTGACCCCGGCCCGCCTTTGCAAGCCCCCGGTCAATATCGTTGGTGATCCGCGCCCGTGGCAGCCAAGGCCACCGGCTCTTCATGGCCCAGCCACCGGCGAATCCGGCGCACCACGGCCCGCAAAAACTTCCACAACACCCAGGTCATCACCCACATCAGCACCAGCACCACGGCCAGCGCCAGCGCAAACACCAGCGGGTGGTGGATGGCCAGCCACACCGCGCCGATCGAGACCCCGTCTTCGACCAAGCTCGCGCTCCAGTTGGAGAAAGGCTCCGGGCTGGTGTTGATGGCCGCGCGCGTCGTGGTCTTGGCCACCTGGCTGCTCAGCGCCAGGGTGCCGCCCATCAGGGCCGCCGCTGTCGCCATCGTCGCGTTGTCGGTGCCAAACACGCTGGCCGCCAAGGCCGCACCCGCTGGCACCCGCACCACGCTCTGCACCACATCCCAGACCGAATCCACGCCGGGGATCTTGTCGGCAAAGAACTCGACAAACAGCAGCGCACCGCTGATGAACAGGATCACCGGCTGCTGCAGCACCGTCAGCCCACCGGGCAGCTGCAGCACGCCGGTGGCGCCCAGCATGCCCGTCACAAACACCACCGCGTAGAGCCGAAAGCCACTGGCCCAGCCCAGCGCAGCCGCCAGCGCCATCAGTTGGCCCCAGTCCCACTGCGCCATGGCCTGGCCCATCTGGCCGGCCACCTGGCCGACCTGGTCGGCCGTCTGCCCCACCGTGTGGGCGGTGTCCTTGTCCAGATGCAGGCCGATGCCGTGCAGCCAGTTGACGATGGTGTTCCAGATATCCATGGTGGTGCTCCTCAGTGCCAGTCAGCAAACGCGCTGTTTATAGCGCCAATGCCCGCTTGCTGTCTGCCATCCAAGGCCGCGTTAGGGCTGCATCAGCCTCCCAGCCAGCTGGGTTTGCGTTTGTTCAAGAAGGCCTGCACGCCTTCCTTGCCTTCGGCGCTGGCGCGGATGTCGGCAATGCCGGCCACGGTCTCGGCGATCAGTGCCTCGTCCACCTCGCGGCCGGCCACATTGAGCACCAGCTTTTTGCAGGCCTGCACTGCCGCCGGGCTGGCACTGAGCAAGTGCTTCAGCAGGCCGTCGACGGCGCTGTCCAGCGCCTCGGCCTCCACCACCTGGTGCACAAAGCCGGTACGCAGCGCTTCGGCAGCGTCAAAGCGCTCACCGGTCAGAAAGTAGCGGTGCGCCGCACGCGGACCCATCGCGCGGATCACATAGGGGCTGATGGTGGCCGGGATCAGGCCGATCTTCACCTCGCTGAGGCAAAAACCGGCGTGGCTGGCCGCCACCGCCATGTCGCAGCAGGCCACCAGGCCCATGCCACCGGCGTAGACATCGCCCTGCACCCGCGCAATCGTCGGCTTGGGGCAGGTGTAGATAACGCGCAGCATCTCGGCGAGCTTGCCGGCATCGACCAGGTTCTCCTCGCGGGTGTAGTCGGCCATCGCGCGCATCCAGTTCAGGTTGGCGCCAGCGCAGAAGGCCGGGCCTTCGGCAGCCAGCACCACGGCGCGGACTTGGTCCTGCGCACCCACCCAGGTAAAGGCGCGGGTGATGTCGGCAATCACCTCATCGCTGAAGGCATTGCGCACATCAGGCTGGGTCAGGGTGATGGTGGCCACCGGTCCAGCGGCTTCGACGGTCAGAAATGTACTTTTCATGGTGTCCTCTCTGTCCTTACATGCGGAAGATGCCGAATCGGGTGTCCTCGATCGGTGCATTGCGCGTGGCCGCCAGGCCCAGCGCCAGCACGCGGCGGGTATCGGCCGGGTCGATGACGCCATCGTCCCACAGGCGAGCCGAGGCGTAGTAGGGGTGGCCCTGGTCCTCATACTGCTGGCGGATGGGCGCCTTGAAGGCCTCTTCCTCCTCCGCCGTCCAGGCGCCGCCCCGGCCTTCGATGCCATCGCGCTTGACCGTGGCCAGCACGCTGGCTGCCTGCTCGCCGCCCATCACGCTGATGCGTGCGTTTGGCCACATCCACAGGAAGCGCGGGCTGTAGGCCCGGCCACACATGCCGTAGTTGCCGGCGCCAAAGCTGCCGCCGATGATGATGGTGAACTTGGGCACGTTGGCTGTGGCCACTGCCGTCACCAGCTTGGCGCCGTGGCGGGCAATGCCCTCGTTCTCGTACTTGCGGCCCACCATGAAGCCGGTGATGTTCTGCAGGAACACCAGCGGAATCTTGCGCTGGCAGCACAGCTCGATAAAGTGCGCGCCCTTGACGGCCGACTCGCTGAACAGAATGCCGTTGTTGGCGATGATGCCCACCTCCATGCCTTCGACGCGGGCAAAGCCGCAGACCAGGGTGGCGCCAAAACGGGCCTTGAACTCGTCGAAATCGCTGCCATCGACAATGCGGGCGATGATTTCGCGCACATCGAAAGGCTTGCGCGTATCAACCGGGATCACGCCATACAGCTCATCGGCCGGGTAGGCCGGTGCCTGTGGCGCCTTGTCAGCCGCATGGGGCTGCTTGGCCTTGTTCAGGTGGCTCACCGCCTTGCGGGCCAGCGCCAGCGCATGGGTGTCGTTGTCGGCCAAGTGGTCGGCCACACCCGACAGGCGGGTGTGCACATCGCCACCGCCCAGGTCTTCGGCGCTCACCACCTCGCCGGTCGCGGCCTTCACCAGCGGTGGGCCACCCAAAAAGATCGTCCCCTGGTTCTTGACGATGATGGACTCATCGCTCATCGCCGGCACATAGGCGCCGCCAGCGGTGCAGGAGCCCATGACCACGGCGATCTGCGCAATGCCCTGGGCCGACATATTGGCCTGGTTGTAGAAGATGCGGCCAAAGTGCTCGCGGTCGGGGAAGACCTCGTCCTGGTTGGGCAGGTTGGCGCCGCCCGAGTCCACCAAGTAAATGCAGGGCAGGCGGTTTTGCGCGGCCACTTCCTGGGCGCGCAAATGTTTTTTTACCGTCATCGGGTAGTAGGTACCGCCTTTGACCGTGGCATCATTGCACACGATCATGCAGTCCACCCCACTGACGCGGCCCACGCCGGCGATCAGGCCCGCACCGGGTGCATCGTTGTTGTACATGTTCAGCGCAGCCAGCGGCGCCAGCTCCAAGAAGGGCGTGCCCGGGTCGAGCAGCATCTGCACGCGGTCACGCGGCAGCAGCTTGCCCCGGCCCAGGTGCTTGGCACGGGCGGCTTCGCCACCGCCTTGCGCCACCTTGGCAGACTGGGCGCGCAGTTCCTCCACAATGCTGCGCATGGCTTGCGCATTGGTCTGAAAATCTGCCGACCGGGCATTCAGCTGGGTTGCGAGTTTGCTCATGCTTGTCCTCTTCAATGTTCTAGCGTTCCGTTCAGAAACGCGTTTTCTTTAAAAATAGTCTGCTGCCAAACGAATCCGCACCATGCACACCGTCGAAACCGTCCTGCTCGTCCTGATGATCGGTGCCGTCACCGGCATCATTGCGCGCTACATCCGGGCCATTCCGCTGCCGCTGATCCAGATCATGCTGGGCGCGGCGCTGTCCTGGCCGCAAAAAGGCCTGCATATCGATTTCGACCCCGGCCTGTTCATGCTGCTGTTCATTCCGCCGCTGCTGTTTGCCGACGGTTGGCGCATTCCCAAGCGCGAGTTCTTTGCGCTGTACCGCCCTATTTTGCGGCTGGCCTTCGGCCTGGTGCTGTTTACCGTGATTGGCCTGGGCTACCTGATCCACTGGATGATTCCGGAGATCCCGCTTACCGTGGCCTTTGCGCTGGCCGCCGTGATATCGCCCACCGATGCGGTGGCCGTCTCGGCCATCACGCGCAACCTGGGCATGCCGGCCCACACCATGCATGTGCTCGAAGGCGAATCGCTGCTCAATGATGCATCGGGCCTGGTGGCGCTGAAATTTGCCATCGCCGCCACCTTGACCGGCCTGTTCTCCTGGACCCAGGTCACGCAGGAGTTTTTGTGGATCGCACTGGGCGGCCTGGGCGTGGGCGCTGCGGTAGGCTGGGGCTTCAGCTACCTGCGCGATACCGTCACCCGCCGCCTGGGCGATGTGGCCGCCACCCAGATGGTGCTGCTGCTGGTGCTGCTGCCCTTTGCGGCCTACCTGCTGGGCGAAAAGATTGGCGTCTCCGGCATTCTGGCGGCGGTGGCCGCGGGCGTGGCCACCAATTTTGGCGACCTGAACCGCGCCGACTACATCTCCGAGCGCATGCAGACCGCCGGTACCTGGGCCATGGTCGAATCGGCCTTCAACGGCGCGATCTTCCTGCTGCTGGGCTTGCAGCTGCCGTCGATCATCGGCGTGACCCTGCGCGATGCCGGCCATGACTGGTGGATTCTGGTGGGCTATGTGGCCATCATCTCGATCGCGCTGCTGGCGCTGCGCTGGATCTGGCTGATGCTGGGCGTCAGCCGCAGCCTGCACAAGGCCCACCAGGCCGGCAAACTGGTCAAAAAGCCCGATCTCTGGCTGAACCTGGCCACGACCCTGGCGGGCATCCGTGGTGCGGTCACCCTGGCCGGTGCGCTGTCCGTGCCGCTGCTCTTGAACAACGGCCAGCCGTTTCCAGCAAGGGACATGCTGATCTTTCTGGCCACCGGCACCATCTTGTTCACCCTGGTGATCGGCAGCATCGGCCTGCCGCTGGTGCTGCGCCGCGTGCAGGCGGTGAGCGAGCCCGAATCGGTGCGCGAAGAGCGCCAGGCGCGCATTGCAGCCTGCCGCGCTGCGATCAACAGCCTGGCAATGAGCGACGACGATGCCGCCCAGCAGCCCACCGAATGGCAGGCCCAGCAGCATGAAATCGAAGGCCGCATTGCGCGCGAGTACCGCAACCGTATCGACCTGCTCGACGAAGAGCGCACGCCCGAAACCGCCGAGGTGCAAGACCTGGCCACGCCCGACGCGGTGCAGGAGCGGCGCCTGCGCTATGTGGCCGAGCTGGAGATGCGGCTCAACTGCATCAAGGTCGAGCGCCACACCATCTACGCCGAGCGGCACAACAACCGCATCAACGACGAATCGTTGCGCAGCCTGGTCCAGGAGCTGGACCTGAGCGAGATCACCTTGCGCAAACGCCTGGAAGTGGCCCGCCGCGCCGCCGCCAAGCAGGCTGCCAAGCTGGAAGGACATTGATCGTTCAGGCGGGTGCTGCATGGCGGCGCTCTGCCGGTCTCAGGCGGTCTTGCTCACATCCAGCTTCAGCGATTCGATCATCGCCTCGCGGATCTTGAACTTCTGGATCTTGCCGGTCACCGTCATCGGGAAGGCTTCGACAAACTCGATGTAGCGCGGCACCTTGTAATGGGCCACCCGGCCCTTGCAGTAACTGCGCAGCGCCTCGGCATCCAGGCTTTGGCCGGCCTTGACGATGACCCAGGCACAGAGCTCTTCGCCAAAGCGGCTGTCGGGCACGCCCACCACCTGCACATCCTGCACCTGCGGGTGGGTGTAGAGGAACTCCTCGATCTCGCGCGGGTAGATGTTCTCGCCACCCCGGATCACCATGTCCTTGATGCGGCCGACGATGTTCACATAGCCGTCGGCATCCATCGTGGCCAGGTCGCCGGTGTGCATCCAGCCATCGCCATCGATGGCCTCGCGCGTCTTGGCCTCATCACCCCAGTAGCCATGCATGACGGAGTAGCCGCGCGTGCAGAGCTCACCGGATTGGCCCGGGGCCACGGTCTCGCCGGTCTCGGGGCTGACGATCTTGACCTCCAGGTGCGGATGCACCTTGCCGACGGTGGACACGCGCCTGTCCAGCGGCGTGTCGGTCGAACTTTGGCAGCTGACCGGGCTGGTCTCGGTCATGCCGTAGGCGATGGTGATCTCGGACAGATGCATCTGGCTGACCACGCGCTTCATCACCTCGATCGGGCAGGGCGAGCCGGCCATGATGCCGGTGCGCAGACTCGACAGGTCGAACTCGGCAAAGCGCGGGTGGTCCAGCTCGGCAATGAACATCGTGGGCACGCCATGCAGGCCGGTGCAGCGCTCGGCCTGCACCGTCTCCAGCACCGTCAGCGCATCAAAGCCGTCATTGGGGTAGACCATGGCCGCGCCATGCGTCATGCAGGCCATATTGCCCAGCACCATGCCAAAGCAGTGGTAGAGCGGCACGGGGATGCAGAGCCGGTCTTCTTCCGAGAGCCGCATCGCCTCGCCAATGAAATAGCCGTTGTTGACGATATTGCGGTGGGTCAGCGTGGCGCCCTTGGGGAAGCCCGTGGTTCCACTGGTGAACTGGATATTGATCGGGTCGTAAGGCGTCAAAGTGGCGCCGATCTGCGCGACCTGCGGGTCGGCCGCATCACCGCTGGCGATAAAGCGCGAGAAGCGCTGCATGCCCGCCTGCTCCTGGCCCTGGCCTGCGACATCGATCCAGACCACCAGGCGCAGATCGGGCAGGGCCTCGATCTGCAGCGCAGCGCTGGCTTGGGTTTCCAGCTCAGGCGCCAGCGCGCGCACCATGCCCAGGTAGTCGCTGGTCTTGAAGCGCTCCATCACGAACAGCGCCTTGCACTGCACCTTGTTCAGCGCATAGGCCAGCTCGGAGGTGCGGTAGGCCGGGTTGATGTTGACCAGGATGATGCCCACATGGGCGGTAGCCAGTTGCAGCAGCACCCATTCCACATTGTTGTGCGACCAGATACCGACCCGGTCGCCCTTGGCGATGCCAGCGCGCAGCAAGGCGCTGGCCAGTTGCTGCGATTGCTCCAGCAGTTGCTGGTAGGTAAGGCGCAGGCCCTGGTGGCGGCTGATGAGCGCATCGCGCGCGCCAAAGCGCGCTGCCGTCTCGCTCAGCTGCTGGCCGATGGTCTTGTTGAGCAGGCGCGGCTCGCTGGCGCCCCGTGCATAGCTGCTGGTCAATCTGGTCTCGCTCATGGTGTCTCCTGTCCGCCGCCCAACCAGCCGGGTCGGCGGCCCTGTTCCTTGTCTTTCAGGATACGCGAGCGTGCCGCGCAAATGATGGCAGGATGGTTGCAAATGTCGCCAGTACAATGGCTCTGCTTGGCGCTTTTTAAACCCCACCCTCCATGCCCAAACCGCTGCCCTCCTCTGCCGTCATGCACCACCCCGCCGTTACGCCCATGGCCTTTGTCCGGGCCATCGCGCGGGCCTACCAGCACCGGGGGCTGAGTGCGGACCGCGCACTGCAATTGGCGCAAATCGATCCCTTGGCGGTTGAAAAGGACGGCCCCGGCATCACCGCCCTGCAGTTCGAGACCCTCTCCGACGCCGCCATGCAGGAGCTGGATGACGAGGCGCTGGGCTGGTTCAGCCGGCGCCTGCCCTGGGGCAGCTATGGCATGCTGGCGCGCGCCTCGCTCACCAGCCCCAACCTGGGGGTGGCGCTCAAACGCTGGTGCCGCCACCACGGCCTGCTTACCGATGACCTGGCGCTCAGCCTGCAGGTGCAGGGCGAGACGGCCACGGTCGAGATCATCGAGCACACGGGCCTGGGCGAGCTGCGCGAGTTCTGCCTGGTGTCCATGCTGCGCAATATGCATGGGCTGTCGAGCTGGTTTGTCGATTCGTCGCTGCCGCTGTTCAAGGTGAGTTTTCCGTTCGAGGCACCGGCCCATGCCGATGTGTATGCGCTGCTCTTCCCCGGCGATGTGCAGTTTGGCGCGCCAGTCACCCGCATGCAGTTTGATGCGCGTTATCTCGCCTTGCCAATTGCCCGCGATGAGGCCGCCTTGCAGCGCATGCTGCAGCGCGCGCTGCCGCTGACCGTGCGCCCCTACCGGCGCGACCGGCTGATGGTGCAGCGTGTGCGCCAGCTGCTAGCCGCCGACCCCTCGGCGATGCACAGCGCCGACAGCCTCTCGGCCAAGCTGCACCTGTCGCTGCGCACCCTGCACCGCCAGCTCAAGGACGAGGGTGCATCGCTGCAGGCCCTGAAGGACGAGGTGCGGCGCGAACGCTCGCTGACCCTGCTGCACCGCAGCAACCGGCCCATCAAGCAGATCGCGCAGCTGGCCGGCTTCAGCAACGACAAGAGCTTTATCCGCGCCTTCCGCACCTGGATGGGCATGTCCCCGGCCGAATACCGCAAGAGCACCCGGCCGCCGGCCTGAACACCGGCCCGATTTGCAACCTGGCTGACACCTGCAGGGCAGCCGCTGGCGTCCATTCGTGCCAAGATGGCGGCACAACATCGGATGGAGACTTGCCGTGATCGAGCTGTACCACTGTGTGAGCGCGCGCTCGTTCCGCGCGCTATGGATGCTGGAAGAGCTGGGCCTGCCCTACCGGCTGCAGATGCTGCCTTTTCCGCCCCGCGCACTGGCCAAGCACTACCTGGCACTCAACCCGCTGGGCACCGTGCCCTTGCTGATCGACGGCGACACGCGCATGACCGAGTCGTCCGCCATCTGCCAGTACCTGGCCAGCCGCGACCCGGCGCAGCGCCTGGACGTGCTGCCCAGCGACCCCGCCTATGGCAGCTACCTGAACTGGCTGTACATGTCCGATGCGACCTTGACCTTTCCGCAGACCCTGGTGCTGCGCTACCAGTTCTTTGAGCCGGCCGTACGGCGCCAGCCCCAGGTCGCCCAAGACTACGAGCGCTGGTTTCTGGGCCGGCTGCGCGCACTGGAGACCGCCGCCCAGGCGATGCCGGCCGACCAGCCTTACCTCTGCGCAGGCCGCTTCACGGCCGCCGATGTGGCCGTGGGCTATGCGCTGATGCTGTCGGACTACCTGGGCATGTCCTCGCAATGGGGGCCGGCCACCCAGCACTACTGGATGCACCTGCAGCAGCGCGCCGCCTTTTTGCGCAGCCTGGAGGTGGAAAAGCAGGCCGCGCTGGACCAGCAGATCGACCCCATTCCATCGCCCTTGATCCGGCCCTGAGCCTGCCTTGAAGCCCACCGACATGATCGCCATCACCGACCAGACCACCATCGGCCAGGCCTTGCAGGCCGCCATTGCGCGCTACCCCGAGCACAGCCTGCTGACGGTACCTGCCAACCCCAAGCGCAGCTACCTGCCCGAGGGCTGCGAGTTCAGCTACACCCAGGCCGGCGCCCATGTTGCGCGGCTGCAGGCCCACTACCAGGCAGCGGGCTATGGCGTGGGCCACCGCGTGGGGCTGTTTCTGGAAAGCCGGCCCGAGCATCTCTGGCACAAGCTGGCGATGAACAGCCTGGGCATCTGCTGTGTGCCCATCAACCCCGACTACAAGCGCCGCGAGCTGAACTACCTGATCGACCATGCACAGCTGGACCTGGTCATCTGCCTGCCCGAGCGGCTGGAGGCGCTGCAGCAGTCCCTGCAGGACACGCGCAACCAGCCGGCCCTGGTCTGCACCGATCCGCAAGATGGCAGCGCGATCACGCTGCCGCCGGCCCGCTCGCAGCCCTCGGGCAGCCTGAGCGCCGACACGCCCGCGAGCATCCTCTACACCTCGGGCACCACCGGCCAGCCCAAGGGCTGTGTGCTGTCGCATGCCTATGAGCTGGCCGCTGGCAAATGGTATGCATCCCACCCCGGCCATGTGTCGATCCAGGAGGGCCGCGAGCGCCTGTTCAACCCGCTGCCGCTGTTCCATGTCAACGCGTCCATCCTGTCGTTCTACTGCATGCTGCTCACCGGCGGCTGCCAGGTCCAGACCGACCGCTTTCAGCCCAGCCGCTGGTGGGAAGAGGTTGCCAGCAGCCGCGCCACCATCGTCCACTACCTGGGCGTGATCATTCCGCTGCTGCTCAAGCAGCCGCCATCCGATTGGGAAAAGCAGCACTGTGTGCGCTTTGGCTATGGCGCGGGGGTGGAGCCGCAGCTGCATGCCGCCTTCGAGCAGCGCTTTGGCTTTCCGCTGATCGAGCTCTGGGGCATGACCGAGGTGGTGCGCACCCTCTCCGACCATGGCGACGACCGCCAGGTGGGCACGCGCTCCTTTGGCCGTGGTGCGCCGGGGCTCGAGGTACTGGTGGCCGATGAGAGCGGCCAGCCGGTGCCGCCCGGCACGCCTGGCGAGATGCTGGTGCGCTACTCGGCCGAGACCCCGCGCAAGCATTTTTTCAGCGAATACCTGGACAACCCCGAGGCCACCGCCAAGGCCTGGGAAGGCGGCTGGTTCCACACCGGGGATGTGGTGGTGCAGGACCCCGATGGCCTGCTGCACTTCATGGACCGGCGCAAGAACATCATCCGCCGCTCCGGCGAGAACATTGCCGCTGCCGAGGTCGAGGCCGTGCTGCTGTCCCACCCCAAGGTACACCAGGTGGCCGTGCTGGCCGCGCCCGATGACATCCGCGAAGAAGAGGTGCTGGCCAGCATTGTGCTGACGGACGGTGTGGCGCCCGGCACCGCCATCTGCCAGGAGCTGTTTGCGTTCTGCCAGCAGGAGATGGCCTATTACAAGGTGCCAGGCTGGTGGTGGTTCACCAACGAGATCCCCACCACCGGCACGCAGAAGATCCAGAAGCACCGGATCTTGGCGGCGGGCCAGGATGTGCGCAGCCTGCCCCAGGTGCTGGACATGCGGGCGCACAAAAAGCGCTGATGGCGCTGGGCCCGCTGCTGCACTGCGAGGCGGGCCGAAAACCTAGCCTGCGCGGCGCAGCAGGTCGGCGCCCTTCTCGCCAATCATCATCGTCGCCGCGCAGGTGTTGGCCGAGGTAATCTCGGGCATCACCGAGGCATCGATCACGCGCAGCCCCTGCAGGCCATGCACGCGCAATTGGGCATCAACGACGGCACCTGCCTCGGGCCGGGGCCCCATGCGCGCCGTGCCGTTGAGGTGGTAGGACGAGACACCGTAGCGGTAGATAAAGTCCAGGATCTCGTCATCGGACTGCACCTGCGGCCCGGGCATGACCTCGGCCACCCGGTAGGGCGCCAGCGCCTGGCTCTGCAGCAAGGCCCGGGCCTGGCACACACCACGAATCAAGGTCTGGCGGTCGCCCTCTTCCGCCAGATAGCGCGGCTGCACCACTGGATCAGCCAGCGGATCGGCTGATGCCAGCTGCACCGTGCCCATGCTTTGCGGCCGGTGCTGCCAGACGCCGCAGGTCATGCCCGGAAACACATCGAGCTGGCCCACATAGCCTTCGCGGTAGCTGGCCGGGGAGAACACGCCTTGCAGATCGGGCCGGTCCAGCCCCGGCTGCGAGGCCGCGAACCAGTGCACGACCGACGGGCTGAGCTGCAGAATATTGGGCTTGCCGCGCAGCCATTGCCAGGCCTGGCCCCAGAGGCGCGGTACACGCGCCAGCTCGTTGATCGTGGTGGCGTTCTTGACCGACGCGACCAGCCGCACCGAGAAATGGTCCTTGAGGTGCTGGCCCACACCGGGCAGGTGCACCTGGGTGGCAATGCCCAAAGCGCGCAGCTGCTCGCCGTCGCCAATGCCCGACAGCTGCAGCAGCTTAGGCGTGTTGATGGCGCCGGCGCTGACCACCACTTCGCGCCGCACCATCACCTGGCGCCGCACACCGCCCTGCAGGTATTCCACCCCGCAGGCGCGGCCGCCCTCGATCAGAATGCGCAGCGCCTGCGCGCCGGTCCGCACATCCAGGTTGCCGCGCCGCACAGCCGGGCGCAGAAAGCAGCCGGCCGTGCTCATGCGCCAGCCATTGTGGATGCTGCGCTGGAAATAGCCCACGCCTTGCTGGTAGGCGCCGTTGTAGTCCGGGTTGCGCGCCAGCCCCTGCTCGGCGGCACCGTCCAAAAATGCCTCGCAAATCGGGTGCGGCCAGTGCGGCAGGCTGACCTTGAGCGGCCCGTTGTGGCCGCGCAGGGCCGGATCGCCACCATCGACAAAATGCTCGCTGCGCTGGAAGTACGGCAGCACCTCGTCATAGGACCACCCAGCATTGCCCTGCGCCGCCCAGCCGTCGAAATCCTCGCGCTGGCCCCGGTTGTAGACCAGGCCATTGATGGAGGTGGAGCCGCCCAAGGTCTTGCCCTGGGGCAGCGGAATGCGCCGCCCGCCGGTGCGCTCGGTCGGTTCGGAGCTGAACTGCCAGGCCACCGCCGGGTTGAAGATCACCTTGATAAAGCCGGCCGGCAGCTTGAGGTAGGGCTGGTGGTCGGGCGGGCCGGCTTCGAGCACGCAGATGCGCAGCGCAGGGTCCTCGCCCAAGCGGGCAGCGACGATGGCGCCGGCCGCACCGCTGCCGACCACCACATAGTCAAAATGGTCGGCTGCCGGCGCGCTCATGCATGGGCTCCCAGATACGCGGCACGCACCTTGGGGTCGCGCCGCAGATCGGCAGCGGCGCCCTGCAGTGTGAAGTGGCCGGTCTCCAGCACATAGGCGCGGTCGGCCACCGCCAGGGCCTGGTTGGCCATCTGCTCGACCAGCAAGATGGTCACGCCCTGCGCCTTGAGCTGGCGCACGATCGCAAAGATCTCCTTGACGATCAGCGGCGCCAGGCCCAGCGAGGGCTCATCGAGCAGCAGCAGCTTGGGCCGCGACATCAGCGCGCGCGCAATCGCCAGCATCTGCTGCTCGCCACCCGACATGGTGCCGGCCATCTGCGCACGGCGCTCGCGCAGCCGGGGGAAAGTGTTGAACTGCTGTTCCACATCGGCGGCAATCGCGGCGGCGCCATCCTTGCGGTGGTAGGCGCCCAGCAGCAGGTTGTCATGCACGCTCTGGTCGGCAAACACCTGGCGCCCTTCAGGCGACTGGGCAATGCCAAAGGGCACACGCAGGTGGCCGGGCATGCGGGTGATGTCCTGGCCCAGAAACTCGATACGGCCGGCGGCTGTGGGCTCCAGGCCCGAGATGGCCTTCATCAAGGTGCTCTTGCCCGCGCCATTGCCACCGATGATGGTGACCACCTCACCGGCATGCACCTGCAGCGACACCCCTTTGAGCGCCTGAACCGCCCCGTAGTGCAGCTCCAGCGCCTCGACACGCAGCAATGGTGTTTGCTCAGGCATGGGGGCCTCCGTTCATCGCGTTGTCCTCGGTTTCATCGTCGCTGCCCAGGTAGGCGGCAATCACGCGCGGGTTGCTTTGCACCTGCTGGGGCGTGCCTTCGGCAATCTTCTGACCGTAGTCGAGCACGATGACATGGTCGGACACGGCCATCACCAGGTCCATGTGGTGCTCGATCAGCAGCACGGTGATGCCCAGATCGCGGATGCGTGCAATCACCTGGATCAGTTCCTGCGTCTCCTGCGGGTTGAGGCCGGCGGCCGGCTCATCGAGCAGCAGCAGGCGCGGGTGGGTGGCCAGCGCGCGCGCCAGCTCCAGCCGGCGCTGCAGGCCATAGGGCAGGCTGCCTGCGGTGTGCAGCGCCTTGTCGCGCAGCTGCAGGCGGTCGAGGATCTGCAAGGCCTCATCCCGCGCAGCGAGCTCGGCGCGCCGGGCCTTGCCCACCCCTATCAGGCTGGCAAAGAAGCCCGCCTGGATATGCGCGTGCAAGCCGACCTTGACGTTGTCGAGCACCGTCATGTCGCTGAACAGGCGCAGGTTCTGGAAGGTACGGCCCAGGCCCATGCGGGCGATCCGGTTGGGGGACACGCCGACAATGCTCTGCCCCGCAAACTGGATCGAGCCGCGCTCGGGCACCACAATGCCCGACAGAATATTGAGCAAGGTGGTCTTGCCCGCGCCATTGGGCCCGATCAGCGAATGCACATGGCCGGGCTTGATGCACAGATCCACCTCATTGGTCGGTACCACGCCGCCATAGGCCTTGTAGATGCCGCGACCGTCCAGCAAACCCTCGGCGCCGGTACTGGCCAGCGGCGCGGCGGACTTGAGCTGCCAGGCCGGCAGATCCTGCGGCAGCTGCGGCGTGGGCAGCAGGCCCGGTGCGTATTTGCGCGCCAGGCTGCGCAAGGTGCCCGCCAGGCCATTGGGCATGGCGTACAGCGCAAACAGCAGCAGCGCACCATAGGTGAAATGCTGGACACCTGGCCAGCGCGAGAGCAGCGAATCGAGCAGGGTCAGCACCACCGCGCCCAGCAGCGGCCCGTAGACGGAATTGCCGCCAAACAGCACCACCAGCAGGAAGAAGACCGACAAGTTGAAGGTGATGAAGTCCGAGTTGATGTACTGGTTCTGCTGTGTGATCAGCGCGCCGGCAATGCCGCAGGTAAAGGCGCTGATGACAAAGGCCAGCACCTTGAACTTGTAGACGCTGACGCCGACGCTCTCGGCCGCCACCTCGGCGGTGTTGACGGCCATGAAGGCGCGGCCAAAACGCCCCGCCAGCAGGTGGCGGAACATCACATGCAGCACCACGCACAGAGCCAGCACAAACCAGACCCAGTGCGAGGAGGCAAACATCTGGTCACCCAGCTTCAAGGGCACCACGCCATAGATGCCCTGCTGGCCGGCAAACACATCCTGCCATTCCGAGACGACCTTCTCGACCACGATGCCAAAGCCGATGGTGACCATGGCCAGCGCCGGGCCCTTGACGCGCAGCGCAGGCAGCGCAATCACCACGCCAAACAGGCCGGCCAGCACACCGGCCATTGCAAACGCGGCCCAGGGGTTCCAGCCCCAACGGGTGGTGAGCAGCGCCACCGCATAGGCGCCCACGGCAAACAGGCCGGCATGGCCCAGCGATTTCTGGCCGGTGTAGTTCACCAGCACATTCAGGCCCGAGGCGGCGATGTAGTTGACCCCGATCAGAAAGACGATGCGCAGGTAAAAGTCGTTGCTGGTCATCAGCGGGATGGCGGCCACCAGCGCCGCCACCAGGGCCAGCCAGCCGTAGTGCTTGATCTCGCTGTTCATCAGACTTTCTCCACGATCTTCTGGCCCAGGAGGCCCTGGGGCCGCACGACCAGCACCACGATGATCAGCAAGAAGATGCTGATCTCGCGCATCTCCGCCTGCCACAGGCCCACCAGGGCCTCAATCAGGCCCAGCACAAAGCCGCCCAGCATGCAGCCGCGCGGGCTGGTCAGCCCACCCAGAATGGCCGATGAGAAGGCCTTGAGCGCCAAGGTCATGCCCATGAACACCGAGGCGGTGGTGATGGGCGCAATCAGCAAACCGGCTAGGCCCGCCAGGCTGGAGCTGATGACAAAGGCCAGTACGACGATGGCCGTCACATTGATGCCCATCAGCGTAGCGGCACTGCCGCTTTGCGCCACGGCGCGCACGGCCTTGCCGATGCGGGTGTGGCGCATCACATAATCGAGCGCGAGCAGCACGGCCACGCTGCAGACCAGCACCAGCACCTCTTGGGGCAGCACACCGGCATTGCCGATGCGCAGCACCTCGCTACCCAGCGGCGAGGGCATGACCAGCGGCGCCGGGCCCCAGATGGCCAGTGCCGTGTTCTGGATGATGATGCCAAAGCCGATGGTGCTCATCACCCAGGCCATGCCGCCGCGCCCCACAAAGGGCCGCACGGCGGCGTAGTACAGCAGCAGGCCCAGCAGCGCCAGGACGGCCATCGTGCCCACCAGGCTGAGCACATAGCGCCACAGGCTGACATCGGCGGGCACCAGGCTGTCGGTGATGTTCTTGCCGGCGAGCAGCAGCAACACCGAGACCGCGACAAACGCGCCCGCGACCAGGAACTCGCCCTGGCCAAAATTCAAGGTCTTGGTGGTGTTGAAGGTGATGTTGAAACCCACCGCCACCAAGGCATAAATACTTCCCAAGGCCAGCCCGCTAAAGACCGCCTGCAGTATCGAATCCAGCATACGCACCCCAGACACATTGCCGCTAAAAAACCAGGCCTGCGGACCGCATGGGGCGGGCGCAGGCCTGACGAGTCGATGCCTTACTTCTTCAGATCCGCTGGCGTCAGCGACTTGTAGACACTGTCTTCAAAGCGCACCACGTCGCTGCCCTTCCAGCGGGCGAGGTAGAAGTCGCCCACGCTCAGGCCTTCGTGGTTGGTCTTGCTAAAGGGCTTGTCATAGGTCTTGATCACGCCTTCGGTGCTGTTCAGGTTCTCCAGCGCAGCAGCGACCTTCTCGCCATCGGTGCTGTTGGCCTGCTTCATCGCAGCGGCCAGCAGCATCACCGAGTCATAGGCCTGGGCGGCGCAGGGGAAGGTGGTCAGGGTCGGGAAGTTCACGCGCACGCGCTGGCCCAGGGCCTTGGTCTTGGCAGAGGTGTCTTCGGTCGTCGAGGCGGCCATGATCAGGTGCTCGGCCAGCTTGGTGCCCGCCATCTTGGGCAGCAGCGAGCTGAGGTTGCCCCAGGTGCCCAGCGTCGTGGGCATGTAGTTGATCTTCTCCATGCTGCGCAGCACCTGGGCGGCGCCGTCAGCAATGCCGTAGATGATCACGGTGTCCGCACCCGCCGCCTTGATCTTGTTGAGCTGCGAGGTCATGTCGGTGTCTTTGGGACCGTACTTTTCAACGGCCACCGGCTTGATGCCGTGCAAGGCCAGAATCTCGGTCGCATCCTTGATACCGCCCTGGCCGTAGCCGGTGGAGTCCGCCAGGATGGCGATCTTCTTGTCCTTCGAGGCCTTGACGGCATAGGCGCCCAGCAGCGCGACCTGCTCGCGGTCCACCATCGAGATGCGGTAGAGGTAGTTCTGCGGCTCTTTGGCGTAGCGCGTGGTGATTTCGGTGGCGGTACCGATGGGCACGATCACCGGCACCTTCTTTTGCTGCGGAATATGCAGCCAGGCCAGCGCATTACCGGAGTTGGCCGGGCCGACGATGCCGCTGACCTTTTCGCTGTCGATCAGCTCCTGCACGGTCTGGATGGCCTTGGGCGGCGTGCCCTGGTCATCGCGGATGACGCCGACCAGCTTGCGGCCCATGATGCCGCCCGCCTTGTTGATGTCTTCGATAGCGGCTTCAAAGCCCCAGCGGCCGGAAATGCCCAGCTCGGCCACGCCGCTGGCCGATTGGTCGGCGGTGTAGCCGATCTTGATGTCCTGGGCCTGGGCCGAAAAGGCAAAAGCGCTGGCAACCAACGCCGCAGCCTGCGTCAAACGATAGACGAGCTTGTTCATGTTTGTCTCCTTGCTTTGTTGTCAAAATCTCTTGGTGAACCTCTCTAGCACGCACGAGGCCCTTGTCTTCTTCAATATAGCGGCGGATGCCGCAAACGCTCTTCTGGGTTTCTCCTAAGTAAGAGTTCGTAACTACAACCCCTTAGTGGCGGTGCTCGGCCAGCAGCAGATCAGCGGCCTTTTCGGCAATCATCATCGTCGGCGCGCCGGTATTGCCCGAGGGCATGGCCGGCATCACGGACGCATCGGCCACCCGCAAACCGCTGATGCCATGCACGCGCAGTTGGGGGTCGACCACGGACTGGCCATCGCTGGCCGCACCCATGCGGCAGGTACCCATGAAATGCCAAGCCGTACTGCCCCGCTCACGGGCAAACTGCAGCAGTTCCTCGTCCGATTGCAGCTGGGCGGACGGCGCCTCATCGCTGGCCACATAGGGCGCCAAGGCGGCACTGTGCAGCAGGCGACGGGCCTGGCGCAGGCCCTCCACCACCAGGCGCTGGTCGGCCTCATGGTGCAGGTAGTGCGGCTGGATCACCGGGCTGTCCCAGGCATGGGCCGAGGCCAGGCGCACATGGCCCTTGCTCTGGGGGCGCAACTGGTAAAAGCCCAGGGTCATGCCGGGAAAATCATCGAGCTGGCCGGCAATGCCGGAGGCATAGCTGCCCGGCGAGAAATGGAACTGAAAATCTGCCCGGCCACCAGCCGTTTGCGCCGATGAGAAGGCATAAGCCACCGAAGGGCTGATCGCCAGAATGCTGGGCTTGTTCGCCATCCAGCGCGCCACCTGGCCCCAGAGCCGCCAGCCCCGGGCGGTGGTGTTCAAGGTCGGCGCGTTCTGCACCCGCACGATGGAGCGCAGCATCATATGGTCTTGCAGGCCCTGACCCACACCCGGCAGGTGCTGCTGTACAGCAATGCCCAGGTCCTGCAGGCGCTGCGCATCGCCCAGGCCCGACAGGTTGAGCAGCTTGGGCGAATTGATGGCGCCGGCTGCCACCACCACCTCGCGGCTGGCCTGCAGGCGCCGCACAGGGCCACCCGGCTCGGCCGCGTACTCCACGCCGGTGACACGCGCGCCCTCCATCACCAGGCGGCTGACCTGGGCACGGGGGATGACCCGCAGATTGGCGCGACCCTTGGCAGGGCGCAAAAAGGCCTTGGCAGCACTGACCCGCCAGCCCCGGTGGATCCAGCGCTGGTAGTAGCCAGCGCCCTCCTGCTTGCCCGCGTTGTAGTCCTTGCCCGACGGAATGCCCTGGCTGGCGGCACCGGCGATAAAGGCATCACACAGCGGGTGGCGCCAGTCGCAGTCGGTGATCGGCAATTCACCTTCCAGCCCCCGGTAGTTCACATCGCAGATAGCCAGGCGCCGCTCCGAGCGCTTGAAGTACGGCAGCACCTCGTCATAGGACCAGCCGGTGGCGCCCTGGGCTGCCCAGTCGTTATAGTCCTGGGCCTGGCCACGCACATAGTTGAAACCGTTGACAGCGCTGGAGCCGCCCAAGGTGCGGCCTAGCTGCGCGACCACCTGGCGGCCCATCGTGGCGGCATCGGGCGCAGTCTTGAAAGGCCAGGTGTAGCGCAAGTTGTAGCCAACCTTGATAAATCCGGCGGGGATATGGATGTAGGGGTGGTGATCGGGTGGGCCGGCTTCGAGCAGGCAGACCTGGAAGCGGCCCGATGCGCTCAGGCGGTTGGCGAGGATGCAGCCAGCCATGCCGGCACCGACAATGATGAAGTCAAACGCTGCATCCCACTCATGCACAGGCCCCATAACAGCTCCAGGTGGCAACCAGACGAAAAGTCTAGGTGCAGCCTGGCATCCGGCCTGTCGCTTCAGTGTCCGCCTCTGCGTCTGGGGCGGATCTTAAAGCTCAGGCAGCGACGGCCGATGCGCGGGCCACGCGCTGGGGCAAATCGGCCATGTGTTCAAAGAACTCGCTGGCACCAGCTGCGGCCAGATCGGCCTGCGAGCAGACCGCATGCGCTGGCGGGTGGTAGGCCCACACGGTAGCGCCGGCCGCCACGCCCGCCTGGGTGCCGGTCACACTGTCTTCGATCACCAGGCAGCGCTGCGGATCGGCGCGCAGCGCGGCAGCCGCGGCCAGGTAGACATCAGGGAAAGGCTTGGTACGCGGCATCTCATGGCCGCTGAAAATGCGCCCTTCAAAATAGGGCAGCAAACCGGCAATGCGCAGCTGCATCACAATCTTCTTGCGATCCGCACCCGAGGCGCAGGCAATCTGCCCTTTGAACTGCGCATGCAGGGCCTGGATGGCCTCCACCGCGCCTTCGATGGCTTTGACATCCTGCTCCAGCGCCACATTGCGGCGCGCATAGAACTCTTCCATCCAGGCATCGGTCAGCGGCTTACCGGTGTTCGCCTCGATCAAGTCCTTCTGGCTGCGCACCATCTTGCCGATGAACAGCTGCAGGCAGTCCTCGGACGACAGCACCCAGCCCGCCTCATTGAGCATCGTGCACAGCACCCGGTTGGTGATGACTTCGCTGTCCACCAGCACACCATCGCAATCAAACAGCATGGCCTCAAAGCCTGCATTGGGGTTCATTTTGGGATCCTCGAAAAATTGCAGGTGGCGATCAAAATTGGTCACCATCCAGATAAAACCAGCGGCCTTGCTCCTGCACAAAGCGGCTGCGCTCATGCAGACGCACCGCGCGCCCTTGCAGCTTGTAGCGGGCGACAAACTCCACCTCGGCATGGCTGTCATCTAGCAGCTCAAAGGCCTTGACCTGCAAGCCCAGCCAGCGGCACTGCGGCTCAAAATCGAGCTGCGATGGACGGGTCGAGGCATGCCAGGTGGCTAGCAGGTAGTCGCGCTGCTCCAGTACAAAGGCACTGTAACGCGAACGCATGAGGCGCTCGGCATCGGGTGCCGGCGTCCCGTCAAAGTCGGCAACAAAGCGGCTGCAGCAGGCGCTGTAGGCAGCGCCAGATTCACAAGGGCACAGCGGTTGGCTGGGAACCGGAGATTTATTGGCCATGGTTTAGCGCAAGCTGCCAAAGACTTTGCGCACCGCCGCACTTGCGCTGCCCAGCGGATTCTGGCGAATGGCGCGCTCCTGCTCGGCAATCACGGCATAGAGACCATCCAGGGTCTTGCCCGTCACATACTGGTTCAGATCCAGCGCATCACTGGAGACACCAAAGCTGGAAGCCTTGCCCACCAGCTGGTTGTACTGCTGCACCACGCCCACCTGGCCTGTGGCCTGGGTTACCACGGGCAAAAAGCGCTGCATCAGCGGCTGGCGCGTCTTGTCCATAAAGAACGTGGTTACGGAATGATCACCACCGCTCAGGATCCGCTTGGCATCATCGACTGTCATACGCTGCACGGCATCCAGCAGCACATCCTTGCCCATCGGAACCGCCATCTCGGCCGCCCGGTTGATCCCCTGCTCCACCTCATCCACATAGCGGCCCTGGCCAAAGCGGCGCATCATCTTGGCCGCTTCTGCCATATAGCCGGGCAACGGAATGCGCAGCTGCGGGTTGTTGAAGAAGCCGCCGCTTTGGCCCAACTGAGACACTGCTACCTGCGCCCCCTGGGTCAGTGCGGCCTTGATGCCCTGGCTGGCATCGGTATTGGTCAGATCGGCCAGGGAAAGCGCCAAAGCCGGAGACACCGCGCCGGCGCCGCCCAGCAGCGCTAATAGATGCAGCAAACGGCGGCGCTGCGCCTGGCGCAGACAGCTTTGCTCGGTCATGGCAGTCCTTGAAAACACAAACCAGCTATTGTGCCAAACACCGGCATCCAGCCGTGCGCGAAGGTGCTTGCCGGGGCTGCGCTGCAGCGCAAAACATAGTCAGCCGGAGGCTTGGGAAGGGTGCCAGATGATGCTGGTCAAAAGAAAAACCCCTCTACTCGGGAAGAGCAGAGGGGTTGATCAGTATAAAAGCCTGACGATGACCTACTTTCACACGGGAATCCGCACTATCATCGGCGCG